>JAJZHR010000054.1 GCA_021810815.1 Acidobacteriota bacterium
TTGCCGTTGCCCTTGCCGTTGTCATTGCCCTTGTCGTTGCCGTTACCTTTGCCGTTGCCCTTGCCGTTGCCCTTGCCGTTGCCCGCTCTTCTGGTTGTCATTCCGCAGCGAAGCGGAGGAATCTGCTGTCCTCTCGCCCGACGCAACCATCCGAGTGCCCCATCCTCGGCGCAGTTTCATCGCGACAGGGTGGGGTGCTCTCCTCTATCCGCCACCACTCCGGAGGCAGGGCTAGAGCAAAATCAAGGTTGCTGTATTTCGTCAACGCCTGTTCTCGGAACCTGGGTACTCCACAAACCCGCGCAGCAGCCCTTTCGCTACGGCGTAGCACTCGCACGCTGTCTCTTCGAGGCCCTTCCGATCCGCAATCCGGATCTCGCCGCGCCTGCACATGATCATGCCCTTGCGCTGCAGCACTCCAGCCGCTGAGGTGACCGTGGAGCGGCGCACTCCAATCATCTCCGCCAGGAGCTCCTGCGTCAGCCGCAGCGTGGGATTGCCAATGCGATCCTCTGCCATCAGCAGCCAGCGGGCCAGCCGCTCCTCCACCCCATGCAGGCGATTGCAGGCCACAAGCTGCCCCAGAATCAGGTTCTGGCACTGGACAAACCGAAGCACCTGGCGACGCAGATTCCCGTCGCGAAGAAATATCTGCTCCAGTTCCTTGAAGTCGGCCCTCAGCGCCGTTCCGCCAATCTGCATGAAGCAACGCGAGGGCACCAGGGCGGCTCCCAGCAGATGCATGCTCTCCGGTACGCCCTCCCGCCCCACACTTCCGACCTCGGCGCTGTCGCCGTCCTCCATCTGGGTCACAATCGATGCCATCCCGGAGGTCAGGAAATGGACGTGGCGCGGAGCCTCATCCGGCTCGAAAAGGACAGTCGCAATGGGAAGCGAAACCGGCTCAAGAATAGAAAGCAAGGAAGACCGTGTCTGCGCCGGGAGCATGCCGAGCAGAAGATTCCTTTGCATACCATCCATCGCCCGCTCCCTTCGCGCCGTTTCAAGACACGATTCGCTCGCTTGGAGGCAATAAATCATTGCCTCGCAATGAGATGCGCACTATCGACTTCAGAGAATACAAGATAATACACCGATCCAACAAATTGAGTCGGTAATTGCTCGAAGCCTTACGCCTATGAGCGACAACAAATGAGAAAATAGCTCAGGACGTGCCCCCAGAATGCTGCAACTCTCCGCCGCCGGCAAACGCTTCGGCCCCAAAATCCTGTTCGAAGACGCCAACTGGCTCATCACGCCAGAGGAGCGCACCGGCCTGGTCGGCGGCAACGGCACCGGAAAATCCACCCTGCTGAAGGTCCTGGCTGGCATCGAGCAGCTCGACTACGGCTCCCTGCAACGGACCAAAGGGATGACCCTCGGCTACCTGCCGCAGGACGGCCTCGCCCTCTCCGGCCGCACCGTCTTCGAGGAATGCCTCTCCGTCTTCGACTCCACCCGCGACATGGAGCGCGAACTGGAGGCGCTCTCAACCCAGCTCGCCGAACTTCCTCCCGACGGCCCCGAGTACGCCACCGCGGCACGCCGCTTCTCCTACCTCGACGAACTCTTCCGCGCCCGCGATGGCTACGCCCTCGACGCACAGGTCGGAGCTGTCCTCGGCGGCCTCGGCTTCGGCAAGGAGGACTGGGCGCGGCTCACCGACGAGTTCTCCGGCGGTTGGCAGATGCGCATCGCCCTCGCCAAGCTGCTCCTCGCCAAGCCAAGCCTTCTGCTGCTCGACGAGCCCACCAACCACCTCGACCTCGAAACCCGCAATTGGCTCGAGGATTACCTCCACAACTATCCCAACGCCTACATCCTCATCTCCCACGACCGCTACTTCCTCGATGTCACCGTGAACAAAACCGTCGAAATCTGGAACAAACGCGTCCACTTCTACACCGGAAACTACGAGAAGTACCTGCGCGAGAAAACCGAGCGGCGCTCCCAGCTCGAAGCCGCCTACAAGAACCAGCGCATCCAGATCGAGCATCTTGAGGCGTTCATCAACCGCTTCCGCGCTCAGGCCACCAAAGCCAAGCAGGTGCAAAGCCGCATCAAGGAGCTGGAAAAGATCGAGCGCATCGAGCTGCCCCAGGACGAAGAAACCATCCACTTCACCTTTCCCCAGCCGCCGCCCTCCGGCCGCACCGTGGTGGAAGTCTCGAACCTCGCAAAAAGCTTCGGCGAAAAGCATGTGCTGGCGAACGTGAGCTTCACCATCGAGCGCGGCGACCGCATCGCCCTGGTCGGCCCCAACGGAGCCGGCAAATCCACCCTGATCCGTATGCTCGCCGGCCTCGAGCCGCCGACTGCGGGCGCGATCAAACTCGGCCACAACGTCGCCGCGGACTACTTCGCGCAGGACCAGTACAAAGTCCTCGACCCAGCCGCGCGCATGCTCGACGACCTCGGCGCAAGCTCTCCCAAGGTCTCGCAAGTCACCCTGCGCAGCCTGCTCGGCTGCTTCCTCTTCTCCGGCGACGACGCCTTCAAGCCGCTCGGCGTCCTCTCCGGCGGCGAACGCAACCGCTACGCCCTCGCCCGCCTGCTGGTCAGCCCGGCCAACTTCCTCCTGCTCGACGAGCCCACCAACCACCTCGACCTGCGTGCCAAGGATGTCCTCCTCGACGCCGTGCGCTCCTTCACTGGAACCGTCCTCTTCGTCTCCCACGACCGCTACTTCATCGACGGCCTCGCCACCCGCGTCTTCGAGGTCGAGCACGGCGGCGTCCAGGTCTTCCCCGGCAACTACGAGGACTACCTCTACCGCAAGCAAAACGGCGATCTGACCGCTTCTTCCACCGGCCCCGCCACCGCACTTCCACCGTCTCCCACCGCAACTTTCACCGTGAATTCCGACGGTGGATCTGCACCGTCGGCCGACGTCCAGAACGGCAGCGCAGGCAAGACCAAACGCCTCAATCCAATCAAGTTGCGCCAGATTCAGGACCGCTGCGAATTCGTCGAAGAAGAGATTCCACGGGTCGAGTCCTCCATCGCCCACACCGAGCAGTCCCTCGGCGCGTACGTCTCCGTAGACGAGTCGCAACGCCTTTCGAATCTGCTGGATACACTGCGCTCCGAACACGCCGCGCTCATGTCCGAATGGGAAGACCTCTCCCGGACGCTCGAACAACAATCGCAATAAGTTCTTTGAAACAAACAGCTTAGAAGGGACGCAGAAATGAGCTTCTATTGGAGCGCCCTGATCGGTGTTTTTCTAGGCTTCGCCTTCGGCGTAGGCTGCGCTCTCGCCGTGATGTATTCCATCTACAACGGCGGCTACCGCAAAGCGGTGGAAGAATCCCTGCTGGCGGAAAAGCCCGAGCGCTTCATCAAGGCGCGCGAAAGAGCTGCAAAATCAATGCGATAGCTGGAACCCCGCATGGAATGGGACGGAGCATCTCTCAGCCGCGCAAGGAGATCTGCTCTTTGATCGCTTTCAACTCCGCAGCCATTTCGTCCATTTTCTTTAGCATCGCGGTCTGCTGCAGGTCGTCGTCCGACGGTTTGCGCCCTTCGATGTAGAAGGTTCCATTGGGCTCCAGAACGCACTTTGCGACGTCGGTAAAGTCGTCAAACCCCTGCTTGTGAACGGCTGACAACAGTTCCTGCTCGCTCAGCAATTCCGCTTTCAGCGCCTTGTGGTCCACCCGTCCCTTGCGGATCAGCACGCGCTCGGTGCCCTCAAAAAGAGATTCCAGTTTCGGGGACTTGAGCAGCATCCTCACCACCAGCCAGTTGATCGCCAGCAGTGAAAATGCACCGATCAGGCCTCCCGAAACCGAATTGTCGTCGCCAATCATCGCGTTCTGCACGGTGTTGGAGAGCGACAAAAGCACCACCAGATCCAGCGGGTTCAACTGGGCCAATTCGCGCTTGCCGAAGATGCGCAAGAAGATCACCAGGCACATGTAGACGATCACCGGCCGCAGCACTTTTTCGAGTATCGGAAGCGGCAAATGGAACATATGCTCGAACATGCTCTACGGCCTCGCGCTGTATCTCTGCTGGTGCCAGTCCCACGCGCTGGCGATAATCGCATCCAGTTCAGCGAATTCCGGCTTCCAGCCAAGCTCCGCCTTGATCCTGGCGGAACTCGCCACCAGCACCGCCGGGTCGCCAGGTCGGCGCGGCTCTTCCATCACCGGGATGGGATGGCCGGTGACGCGGCGCGCCGACTCGATCACTTCCCGAACCGTGAAACCCTGCCCGTTGCCGATGTTGTAGATCATCCCCTCGCGCTCCGCGAGCGCGTCGAACGCCAGCAGATGCGCCTGCGCGAGGTCCTTCACATGGATATAGTCGCGGATGCATGTGCCGTCGTGGGTGGGATAGTCGGTGCCGAAGATCTTGATGCTGTCTCTGCGTCCCAGCGCCACATCGAGAATCAGGGGAATCAGATGCGACTCCGGCTCATGCGCCTCTCCGCGTCCGGGAATAGCTCCAGCCACGTTGAAATAGCGCAAGCGCGCGCAGCGCAGCCCGTGCAGGCGCTGCAGCCAGCCCAGCATATATTCCACGAGCAGCTTGGATTCTCCGTAGGGATTGGTGGGCCTGAGCGCTGCCGTCTCCAGGATCTGCCGCGGAGCACCGGGAGCAAACTCCGGCTCGCCATAAACAGCTGCGGTCGAACTGAAGACCAGCCGCTTCACATTGGCGGCGACCATCGCTTCCAGCAACCCCAATGTGCTCGCGGTGTTATTGCGGAAGTAGAGCTCGGGCCGCTGCATGCTTTCACCGGCCTCGATCAAAGCCGCAAAATGCATCACTCCGTCGAAAGGAGCCCCGTCCTCGGCTGCCTGGCGGAAGAGCGCCTCCAGTCGGGCCCTGTCGGCGATCTCGCCGTCCACAAAAGTCGCCTCTGCGGGAACACTCCATCGATGACCGTGGCACAAATTGTCGTATACTGCCACCGAGTGCCCAGCTTCCAGCAACATTTGTGCGACCGTGCCACCGATGTAGCCAGCTCCGCCTGTAACCAGTATCTTCAATCCAGTTCCTCCAGTGTTTCAATTGCCCAGATAGGGCTGCTGCACCCGGACTGCCGCTGAATCGGAAGGAGATAGCTGCAGGTATCTCCGGCGGATCAGGCTGTGCGATCCGGAACAACCAGTCTACCGTGCCCCACCTGCTTATTGTGAGGACACGGCTGTATCCGCCCCGGAGCTGTTCAGGCGGCCGAAGCACCCCCGTTCTGAGATCCCTCGAAGGAGCGGGACGCATCATACCTTCCACGGTCAGCTAGCGTACAGTCTTTCCCCATGATGTACGCTTAAGCAAACAGCAAGCAAAGTGCTCCACGGGTTCGGTTCAGAAGCAACGCGAATCTGCGCGGTCGATGAAGCAACCGGCATACCGGGAGTTCTGCGTTAGACACGAAGCATCCTAAAATGCCACGAGACAAGGACAATTCTGGGGCATAGCAGGGACCTTTTCCAGCCAGTTGGACAAGGAATTTCGTGGTTACTGCGAGGATCTGAATTTTTATGGCGAAGTTGGCGAGCGCACCTGAAAGACCGATACCAGAAAGGGACGTACTGAACAAGGCCAATCTGGGCCTTCTCCCTGAACCCGAATTCAGTTGGGGTTCTTTCGGCACCAGCGCAGTTCTGAACGCGATTTTCGTGGCCGTGATCCTGATCCTCAGCGCAGCTTCTGCCAAGATCATCGAGAAGCAGCATGAGCAAATTGTGCTGCTTGCCCCTGTGCCCGAGACTCCTCCTCCACCGCAGCCGGTGGTCAAGCTCAAGCCGCCGCCGCCCGTGATCACACGCACGGTGCCGCCGAAGATCGAAATCCCGAGGGATGTTCCCTTGCCAAAGCCGGTGCCGGTTGTGGTGAAGCTGAGCCAGCCGCCCATGCCGAACCTTCCTCCGGCGCCGCCGAAGAAAGTGACTCCGCCGCCCGCCCCGAAGGCAGTCTCGATCAACGCAGCCGCAGCCTCGGTTCCCAACCACGCCACAGCGTCCCGACCCGTTTCGCTCGGAGACCCGAATGCTCTGAAGGCGGATCCGAATGCCAAGGCACGCCCCACACAGGTGGTGGCACTTGGCTTGGCGGGAATGCCGCCTACCAACTCCGGCGAGGGAAAAGCGGGTGCCACCCACATCTCCCTTGGCTCGGGATCGCCTACCAGTGGCGCCATGAACGGCAAAAGCGCCGGCTCCGTCACGAAGATTGGGCTCAACAATGGCGTACCCGGCGGAACAGGCAACACGAGATCAACGGGAAAGACCGCTGCGGTTTCTCTGGGCGTGAACAACGTCGCGCCGCCGCCGCAGGCAGCGCAGCCGTCTCATGGCGCCATCTCAAACGTGACGGTCACCTACAAGCCGCCGTCGGTCTACACCGAGGATGCAAAGAGCCTGCGCATCCAGGGCTCGGTCGACATCGAGGTGATCTTCCTGGCCAGCGGAAGGGTGCAGGTGATCCGCGTCATCCATGGCCTCGGCCATGGACTGGACGAGTCCGCAGTGCGCTCCGCCGAGGGAATTCGTTTCAAGCCCGCCATGCAGGATGGACATCCGGTGGATCAACACACAGTGGTTCATATCATCTTCCAACTCAGCTAGGGAGATCTGAACAGGTCTAGCAGAAGCGAGCGCGACTTGTGTCCCGCCATTGATTTCTGAACCGACTAAGACCTTGCCCCCTTGGAAAGCACAGAGGCTCAAGCAAACATTCCCTGGCAATCGAGCAAATACGCAATGAAGTATGGATGGGCACACGGAATTGCATCTGAAGTATGCAGGTTTGCACTAAAATCTGGGACAACACTTTTCCTCCATGCAGAAATGGCAATCGGACGACGCACAACAGGAGCAACAGATATGACTTTCCAGAAACACTGCGCAGCCGGATTGGTGCTCGCGATCTTCGCTCTCCCAACCCTCCCAGCCCACGCATTGCTTGGACTGGGCAAGAAGAAGGCCCCTCAAAGCCCTCTGACAGCGCCGCGCAAGCTCACGGCGGCGCAGAGCGAGCTTCTTGCAAAGGCAGTAGTTCGCGAGAAAGATACCATCAAGACCGTCCGGGAGCGCATGCCCCTGGTGGAGACCTACCTGCAGGTCATGAAGCCAGATCCCTTGCTCCTTCAGGTGCCCGAATCCGACTGGTACAGCCTTGGTCGCGTGGACTTTGGAAAGGTGATCGGCGACCAGACCTATCAGAGCGACAACCCCAGCAGGAACGAAGGCATCTTCAAGCACTCCATCGGCTACCTTGCCGACATCACCAAGTCGCTCAAGGTGTCCTTTGACCAGCGCGGCTTCGTCAGCATGCTCCTGATGGACTCCAACAGCTTCGATCTGCAGACCTACGACTTTGTGTTCGTTCGCCGCGAATTCCTGGGCACCGTCCGCACCAGCGTGTTTGACGTGACGCCAAAGGTGCGTGGTCGCAGGGCCATCGGCCGCTTCACTGGCCGCATCTGGGTAGAGGAGCAGGACGGCAACGTGGTCCGCTTCAACGGCGGATTCAAGCAAAGCCCCGGAGACGACTACAAGACCTACGACCACTTCGACAGTTGGCGCACGAATATACAGCCCAATCTCTGGCTGCCCACTTCGATCTACGTCGAGGAGAGCCATCAGCTCAAGAACGGCCAGTACTCCATCTCGCACAAGGCGGATATCCACATCTGGGGCTACGTTCTGAAGGTTCCCAGCCGCAACGAGGACCAGGAGACGATGGAGATCGACAACACGACGGACGCGAGCAATGCGTCGCAGGATATCAGTCCTCTGGGAGCGCAGAGGCAGTGGGTGAAACAGGCTGAGGACAATGTGATCGACCGCTTGTTCCAGGCCGGTCTGCTGGATGCTCCCAGCGATTTCGACAAGATCCTTGAGCAGATCGCGAACAATATCCTGATCGAGAACAACATCACCCTCTCAGGAACAGTGCGCTGCCGCATCCTGCTCACCACTCCGCTCGAGTCCCTCGCGATCGGCAACACCATCCTTCTCAGCAAAGGCCTGATCGACACGCTTTCCGTGCCCTCGGTCAGCGGCGATGCCACAGTCGCCAACCTCGCCAGCGTCATCGCGTTCCAGCTTGCCCATATCATCCTGGGCCACCGCCTGGATACGCGCTACGCGTTCAACGACCGCCTGCTCTTCCCAGACACTTCTGCCTTTGCCCGCATCCCCATGCACCACACCGATGCGGACAACGCCGATGCCGCCAAGAAGGCCATGGAGCTACTTGCCGGGTCGGAGTTCAAGGACAAGCTATCGGATCCGGGCCTCTACCTTCTGCAGTTGAAGCAGCGGCTGCCCGCGCTGGAGACGCTCAACCAGCCACGGCTGGGAGACGGCCTGGTCAAGAGCGACAAGGACCAGAGCTTCTGGATGCAGGCGCTCACCACCAAGGCCCCCAAGCTGGACATGAACAACCTGACCCAACAGGCAGCCATGCCGCTCGGAGCGATGATGCGGTTTGACCCCTGGACCGACCAGGTGATCCAGTTGCACCCCCGCCCGGAGCCGCTCCTGAACGCGCGTGACAAGATGCCGTTCGAGGTGACACCGGTTTACATCAACCTGACCTATTACACGGCCCCAGCGCAGGCTCCAGCGGCGCCTGGAACTGCGGTGCCTGGAGCTGCGGCTGCGCCGGCCAACGGTGCCGCACCCGATGCTGGAACAACAGGCGGCGCTCCAGCAGGCACGCCAACAGCGCCTGCTCCCGGAGCAACCCAGCCGGCAGGCACTCCTCAACTGCAAGGGACTCCGACTCCGACAGGCAACCCGCAGGGAGCGAGCAATGCTGCTCCCACTGTTGGATCATCGAGCGCACACACTGCTCTGGGGGGCTTTTAGTCGGCAAACGGATCAGCAGTCGGGAAAAGTAGGCGACACTGTAAAATCAAGGTCTATTCGGCGTCCAGACCTGATCCGTGGAGGCTCTGAATAGAAAGAGAACAGGCATGTGATGGGGTCCTATTTGCACATAGGGTCCCGTCATTGCGAAACAAGAAAGGCCATGACCACTTCGGCTACGCCATGCAAATTCTGGTTTGGCACAACTCGCAAGAAAAAAGAATCTGCCCTTCGAGGAGACGGACGTGCTCAAGAAAGCTCTAGTGTTGATATGCCTCAGCGCCCTCCCCAGCATTCTCCACGCCCAAGCCACGCCCACTGAGAAAAAGCTAGGCGACCTCCAGGTTGGTGCCGGCATCAGCTTGCTGCATCCCGACTTCGGCCCAGTCAATTACGAGGGCTACGACTTTTACTTCGACTTCGATTTCCGCAAACACTACGGCATCGAGGGCGAATTCCGCCAGTCCGGCATGGGAGCGGTTTCGAGCGAATATGAGCGCAACTACCTGATCGGGCCGAGGTATGTCTTCCACTACAAGCGACTCGACCCCTACGCGAAGTTCCTCATCGGACGCGGCGTATTTAATTTTCCCGACAACACCGCCAACCTTGCGTACAACATGATCTCCATGGGCGGCGGCGTGGATTTCCGCGCATTCAAGCATGTGAACGTCCGTCTGGTCGATCTGGAGTACCAGAAATGGTTTGGCTATCAGAAGAGCACCCTCTCGCCCGCCGTGCTCACATTCGGCGTCGCATACCACTTCTAGGAAGCTGCACGCTCTTTCCTGCGTATACCGCTCTCTCGCGAGCGGCACTGACCACCGCCGGACATCGCTTTCCCTGCGGCCTGCAGTGCGGCCTTCCGGGCC
>JAJZHR010000055.1 GCA_021810815.1 Acidobacteriota bacterium
AGGGCTCTCAAGAGGACAAGGCGGGGAGAGTCAGCAGCGTTTGCACTTGGACATGATGGCGTTGTGGAGGCGCTCGCGGAGGGAGGGGCTGAGTTCGTAGACTTCCTGGTCGCGATAGATCTGGATGGTTTTGCGCGTGGTGTCCAGCATCACTTTACAGTGGGCGCAGACGCAGATGTGGGCGCAAATCTCCGCGTCCGTGGCGGCGTTGGCTTTGCCGTCGAGATAGTCCGTTAGTTCAGCGAGAAACTCTGTGCAGGTCACGTGGCGTGTCCCCATCCTTCCGGATCTTGAAGTACCGGCTGAGCCGCTCGCGGAGTTGCAGGCGCGCCCGCAGCAGCCGTGATTTGACGGCGGGAACACTCAAGCCGAGCGTCTCCGCTGTCTCCTCGGTCGAGAGGTTCTCCACGTCGCGCAATACAAACACCGTTCTAAAGCCGGGCGGCAGCCCTTGAATCGTCTTGCGCAGAATCTCTGCCAGCTCCGACTGCCCGTACATCTGCTCCGGGTCGGGGCTCCAGTCGGCCAGATCGCGTGGCATGGAGCCTTCTTCGGTCTCGATGTCCTCGTCGATAGAGACCGTCTTCGCCGTGCGCCGCTTGCGCAGGCGCATCAGGCTTTCGTTCACCGCGATGCGCACCAGCCAGGTGTAGAACTTGGAGTTGCCCTGGAACTGCTCCAGCTTCTGGTACGCCTTCAGGAATGCGTCCTGAACAATGTCCTCGGCGTCCTCTCGGTTCTGGGTGATGTGCTGCGCGATACGGAAAATCTGCCGCTCGTACTGCCTCACCAACTGCTCGAATGCTGCCGTGTCCCCCTCTTTTGCGCGCGCTACCAGCGCAACATCGGGGTGGATTTCCTCTTCGCCTTGTACTTGGATGTTTGGCATGGGCAAATGTCGCAGAAATTCTGTTCAGAGGGCGATCAGGAAAGGGTTGCAGAAGCGTTGGCGAGAAAGGGGAACTGTGGAGCATCCGGCCAGAGAACGATTGAACCGTTCAGCCAATAGTAAATCCGCGCGGCGGCATTCCGCAAAAGGGGAGGCAAAACGATCATTTCGAGGAGAGCGCGGCGGGTTCGAGTTTGCCGATGCGTCCTTTTGGGCCAACGACAAAAGGCAGGGAGAGCGCGTTCCAGTCGCGGTCGGAGCCTGGCGCGTCCTCTTTCCCCGGCTTGAGCGGGCGGAAGGTCTTGCCGTCGTCGAAGGAGATGTCGGTTCCGTTGGGGCCAACGGCGATGAAGGCTTTTGCGGCTTCGTCATAGGCGACGGAGGAGCGGTAGCCGGTGGGAGGGGTGGTGGAGGCGAGCCATGCTTTGCCTCCGTTGGAGGAATAGGCGGCTGTGCCGATGGTTGCGTTCGGCTGGGTGTAATCGCCGCCTACGGCGACCAGACGGCGCGGGCCTCGATGGCCTAAGGAGAAGATGCCAGCGCCTTTGCCGGATGCAAACATGGGCAGGTCGAGGGAGGTCCACAGGGGGGCTGGGCTGGCTGAAGCATCCTGTTGGACAAAAACACGAGCACCCTGCGGGCTGCCGGTGCCGAACAGGGCCGGGCCGTGGATCCAATTCATCAGAAGGGAAGAATTGCTGGCGGCAAAGGCTCCTTCATCAGCGCGGCTCGGAGCTGCAGGTTGCATCGACCAGGTTTGCCCGCTGTCGTCCGATTTGCGGATGACAAACTGGCCGTTGACAGGATCGCCGAGGATGAGGATGTTCTTCTGATCGGCAGCATTGACGGTGTCCCAGAAGCCGGCTTTGTCGGGATTGGTGAAGAGGAGCTTCCAGGATCTGCAGCCGTCGGTGGTTTTGTAGAGGCGGGACTGGTCGCCGGGGCCGGAGGACATGACGATGGCGGTTTTGGCGTCCCACGCCTGGATGCCGCGGAAGTCGAGGGTGGCTGCTCCGGGCGGGATGGCGCAGGTGGTCCAGTGGTCGCCGCCATCTGTTGTGCGCAGAACAGTTCCACCCGTGCCGCTGGCCCAGGCGATGGTTGCCGCCCAGGTTGCAGCGGGAACGGCGGCGATGCCGCGCAGGCTTGCCGTGGTGTGGGACTGCTGCATCTGCCACTGCGCCGGAGCGGGGACGGTCCATAGGAGGACTGGGAGGAGTGCTGGGAGGAGAATTGGGAGAAGGACGAAACGCATGATTCGCAGTCTAATCCTGTTGGGCGGAGCTGCGCGCGGATTTTCCTGGCGAGTGCTGCGGGAGGGAAATTGCGGACGGCGTACCCAATTCGGTTCGCGCAGTGGTGTTCTGCTGCCCACGCTCGGCGGCTGACAGCATAGAGTCTTAACAGGCGGTCGTGCGATGGCAGGCACCGGCGGGATGGGCAGACAGCGGCGGACTGATTGATGATTTCGAGGTATGGGTTGAAACATCGTGTTATGGCAACTTTGAAGCATCGTGTTATGGCAATCGAGAGAGCACCGAGGTATCGCGAGGCAACGGCCTTCATGGCCGGAGGGAATCTGCTGCTGGTAGTGCTATTGCTTGCCATTGCGCAGTTGCTGACGGTGGCTCCGCTCATCGCGCAGGCCACTGAATCGACTGCGCACACGTCGAAGACGACAAGCAAAGCGAGTGCTGCAAAGAAGAAGGCTCCGTCAGCGAGTGCGGCACACGCCGACGGGCACTCATCTCGGAGAGCGACGAAACCTGCCAGCAGCGAAGGAGTATCGGCCAAAGCGCGCGCTCATTCGTCCTCGGCTGCGAAGAGCAGCAGGTCGTCCGGATCTGCGAGAAGCAAGACGCGCAGGCGGGTTGCGGCGAGAAAGCTGACGCCGGCAGAGCGGGCACGCACGATCAAGTTGCGCAGCGCTTTCGTTGCTTCCTCGCAGCTGCGTCCGATGGCGCAGCAACTGGCAGCGACGCGCACACCGGCGGCCTACGCGGGTGTGCTGAATTACGCGCAGAGCCACACGGGCGAGGCTTCTGCGGCGGCTTATCTTGCGCTGGGCCATGCTTACCTGCTTGACCGCCGCTTCAGCGAGGCTGCCAGCAGCTTCCACATCGCCAACGTGCGCGGCGACGCTTTGCATGACTACGCCGACTATCTTGAGGCGCAGGCCGACTTGCAGGGTGGGCGCGGGACCGATGCCGACGCGATTCTCGAAGGCTTCTCCGCGCGTCATCCAGACAGCATCTTCACGCCGAACATTCCCGTGATGCTGGCCAGCGCGTACCTGCAGCAAGGAAATCCGGGAGCATCGCTGCGCGTGCTGGCTCCGCTGGCGAATCAGGAGCGGGCAAGCCATGCGGACTATCTGTATGCGCTGGGCCGCGCCTATCAACTGAGCGGCAACGCGACGCAGGCAGCGGCTGTCTATCGCAAGCTGTATCTGACGCAGCCGCTGAGCGGCGAAGCTGCGAATGCGCGGGTGCAGATGCAGGCCATCGGAGCTCCGCCGCTGACGCTGGCCGAGCGCCGCACGCACGCGGACAAGCTGTTCAGCGCGAAGCGGTATGCGGAGGCCTCTGAGAGCTATCATGCGCTGGCACGCGAGGCCGCGGAGAAAGGAGACCCTGAAGCAGCGTCCTACCAGGTGTACGCGGCCGCCAGCGACTTCAAGCTGAAGAAGCTGTCGAAAGGCGAGGCCGAGCGCCTGCCAGACAGCAATGGAGACGCCGGGGCGCTGCGTCTTTATCTGCTGGCGGAGCTTGCGCGCAATGACGATGACTTCACTGGCAATACGGCCGCGATCAACCAGTTGACGCAGCGCTACCCGACCAGTCGCTGGCTGAACGAGGCGCTCTACTCCGCGGCGAACATGTACATGCTGAAGCGCGACTATGCGCAGGCGATTGGAGCGTACGCGCAACTGGTGCGCATGTTCCCGGAGAGCACCTATGCGCCATCGAGCCACTGGCGCGAGGCATGGTTGAACTATCGGCTGCGCAACTACTCCGAAGCGGCGCGGCTGTGCGACGAGCAGATCGAGAGGTACGAGGGCGGCATCGAGGTTCCCAACGCGCTTTATTGGCGAGGCCGCATCTACGAGGATGAGGAGCGCAACATTGGGCAAGCGGAGAACTACTACCGCGCTCTCGCTGGCTCTTATCCGAACTACTACTACGCACTGCTGGCGCGGCAGCGCATCGCCTCCCTGCCGGCGCAGGCCGTTCCGCAGGCTCCAGAGCTGGCGCATGTGCATCCATTGCCGCTGCCGGACTTGACGGATCAGTTGCCAGAGGACGACATCCACCTCATCAAGGCGCGACTGCTGGCGAACGCAGCGTTGAACGAATATATTGCCGCCGAGATACAGTCATGCCCGGACAGCCATGATTGGGGAACATTTGGACAGGCGCAGATCTACGCGTCCTATGGAGAGTATTCGCGCGCCTTGCAGACGATGAAGCAGGCGAAGGTTTCGTTTTTCGCTCTTCCGGTGAACGAGGTTCCGCTCGGCTACTGGCATCTTCTGTTTCCTCAGGCGTATTGGCCGAGCCTGGTGGCGGACGCGGGAAAGAACGGGCTCGACCCCTATCTGGTCGCCTCCCTCATACGGCAGGAGTCGGAGTTCAACCCGGGCGTGGTGTCCTATGCCAACGCCTATGGCCTGATGCAGCTCTTGCCCTCGGTGGGCAAGCAGATGGCGAAGAAAGAGGGCGACAAGCATTTCAGCGCGTCGCGCTTGCTGGATCCGGAGACCAACCTTGATCTTGGCACGGAGAATCTGCGGGTGGTGCTGAACAAATTCGGAGGACAGGTGGAGTATGCGCTGGCGGCGTACAACGCCGGCGATGAACGCGTGCGCGAGTGGGAATCCAGCGGCGACTACAAGGACATGCCGGAGTTTGTCGAGTCCATTCCGTTCACGCAGACGCGCGATTACGTCCAGGCCATCCTGCGCAATCGGGAGATGTACCGGCGTGTCTACACCGAGCGCTGAGCATGGCTTGATGGGTATGTTCGCTGGCCGGATGCATTCGACCGGATGAAATATTCACGAATTGTGTTGTTGACTCTGCGGCGCAATGTTCTAGTATGTGCTCAGAACATTTGCTGTTGGAAATGTTCTGGTGCGGCAGGTGGGTTCGCGCCGGGAATCGGATTCGTTGCGCGAGGCTCGCTGCTCTTTCAAGAGGGACTCCTCAACCGGAGGGTGCCATGGCGGAACCCCAGGGACGGCGCTTCACCACACGAGATGTCATCGGCATCACTGGCGTGAGCGCGCGTCAGTTGCAGTGGTGGGACGAACGGCACATTGTCGTTCCAGAGCGTGTGGGCCAGCGCCGCTCGTACTCCGAGGCGGATCTCTCCGAGATTCTCGTCATCGAGCAACTGCGAGAGCGCCATGTCTCTCTCCAGCGCATTCGCAAGGTCGTCCGCTTCCTGCGGAGGGAGCTCGGCGAGCGCATGGCCGATGTGGTGACAGGCCCGGTCGACCACCATCTCCTGCTGGACGGCAAGAGTGTGTATCTCGAGACATCCGACAAACAGGTGGTGGATATCGTAAAAAACGCGCGCCAACCGGTGTTCGTCGTCTGCCTGTCGGATGCGGTGCGCAGGCTTCGCGTGGACGGGTCCTCGGCAACGGGAAACAGGAAGCCGCCTGTGGCGGAGCTGAACAGCTTGAAGCTGAGGAAGGCATCCTGAGCAATGAGATGCGAGAGGTTTTCGAACAACGGATAGGGGCGGCAAGCGTTCAGCCGCATGAGGAATTCGGAAAGAAGGACGCGACGGCCAGCCAGGGTTCGACGTTGAGTAGCTCGCGAGCAGCACTCAGGTGGACGAAATCACGTAGGAGAAGGGGGACGGCATGCTGACCGAACTGCATCTTCTGGAAGAGTGGATACCAGAGCAGATGGCTCCTGGGACCATGTTCGTGATGGAGGCCGCGAAGGAGGCGGAAACCGTTGGCAATCCATATTGCGCTGTGCTGGCGTGTCCCAGGTGCGGTTGCCTGGGTTTGATCACGCGCGGCCAACTCTCAGGAGTTCAGCCGATGATCTGCGGATCGCCCGACTGCTCGGCAGAATACCAGCTTTGCGAGGAAGGGATTCGCTATCGCCGCCCGCATTGACCGGGGATGCTTCCCTTGGGTGCCTGACTTGCCTGTGCCATGTTCGAATGGGCGAAGTTCAACGTGCCAGGCTCGAGGGGGCTGTCTGAAACTGGTTGAATCTCTCATGGCCTGGCCTCAGCGTCGGCCCAATGTGGCCAGATAACTCAATGTGGCCAGATAAAATGCGCCATCACGTTCGAGCCTGCCCCCTGGAACTCGACAAGGCAGAGACAGAACGACGGCAGACGTACACTGAGAAGGTGTCCCAGCCCGGATGGCGAAACTGGCAGACGCAGCGGACTTAAAATCCGCAGACCTTAACCGGTCGTGGGGGTTCAAGTCCCCCTCCGGGCACCATTTAGTCAATGACTAAATGGAATTTCTATTCCGAGCGCTGGATGGATTTTTCGCTTGGTGGCTTTTCTGGTGGCTGTTCGTTTCTTCGGTAGCTGTTCCCGTGATGCGCTCGCCTACTGAGAGAGCCTGTGCTCGGGCGACAGGTGGCTGTATCGCGCAGGCATGACGATGGACTTGTGGCCCGCGAGTTCCTGAATCTCTTTGATCGACGCTCCTGCCATCGCCAGCCAAGGACAAAACGTGTGGCGGTTCGCGTGCCAGACATGCCCTTCGATCCCGGCATCCTCAAGAACCGGATGGAACCAGGAGCGTGTATTGAAGGTTGCACCCTTGTATCTTGCGTTTCGAGGCGTGACGATGGGTTACGTTTCGGTGGAGAGGCCGCCCCACCCTGCCGGGGAAAGATCGGCTCGCTTGGGACGTTTGAGCTTCACCGAGCGGGGCTGCAAATGGCGGGGTCTACCGAAGCGATTTGGCCGTTGGCACACGGTCTATATGCGGATGAACCGTTGGTCCAAGGCCGGCGTTCTGGACCGGGTGTTCGAGAAGTTGCAGGTCGAGCAGATCGTTCGTATTTCGGTCGCGCAACCACCGACAAAGACAATCTCCTGGTAGTAGCGGACGAAGCTTTGCTGCTGCGCTTTCCAGGAGGTCAAGGTTTGGATACGACATCGGAAGACACCTCCAGTCTCTTACGCAGTTCCTTTACGGCCAATTCACGCTCACGCGCTTTGCCGTCGCGAAGAGCATCCACCAGAGCCAGCAACTCATAGAGTTGCTGGTCCGCGAGTGCTGCCTCGGGCACATTCTTGTGCAAGGGAGCATAGCTGTATCCGCGCACAGATCCATTTTCGTACGGCCATACGGGTGGTGGTTCATTTCCTGGCTCAATGAATTGTTTGAGCGGTGAGGCGGCATAGCGCGTAGGAACTCCGCGCGTCAGTGCACCACGCTCAGCAGGAAAAGAGTACCGGACGCCATGGAGCAGGAATTCGAGCAGCGCGGAGTGGTTTAGCCGATCCTTCAGTTCTGGACCCTGCACGAAATGGGAGGCACGAGCCCGCTTAATGGAGGCGTATACCTCGGATGGATAGAGGTGCAGATCGTTGGCCATTTTAAGGTAAGGAGGCCGGTCCCCTTTTGAGAGAGAGAGCTTGAGCAACACGACGATGTCTAACGGCCTCAGCACTCTTCGATTCTAATGCAAATCCATTCAATATTCAAATAAAATGAATATTGAATAAACCGGAAGGGCGGCGAAGCGGGAGGGGCGCGTCATGGTGGGAAGTGCAATTCCCGGCGGCAAAGACCTGCTAGAATTACATGAATCCACCCAATGGAGACGCAATGCAGGCACTCCTCGCGCTCGAAGACGGGCGCATCTTCCGCGGCAAAGGCTACGGCGCAAAAGCCGAGTGCTACGGGGAAGTCGTCTTCAACACATCGCTGAGCGGATACCAGGAAATCTTCACAGACCCCTCCTATTCCGGGCAGATCGTCGTCCTCACCAACCCGCAGATCGGGAACTACGGCACCAATGTGGCTGACAATGAAGCCACTCGCCCTTTTATTGAGGGGCTGGTGACGCGCGAGTTCTCGCCTGTGAGTTCGAACTGGCGTTCGACGCAGGTGGCGGACGAGTACCTGGAGCGCTACAACGTTCCCGTGATCGACGATATCGACACGCGGGCCTTGGTGCGCCACTTGCGGACGCATGGCGTGATGCGCGGGGTCATCTCCTCGCTGGAGACGGACCCGGACGTGCTGGTGGCGAAGGCGCGTGCTGTGCGCAAGATGGATGGCACGGACCTGGCCAGCGTTGTGAGCACCAAGACGCGCTACGAGTGGGACGCGAACGACCTTCGCAACCAGAATGACGACCCGCTGCTGTCGCCCATGCCGGCACAGGATGCAGCGGCGCCACCGCTGCATGTGGTGGCGTACGACTTCGGCATCAAGCACAACATTCTGCGCATGCTGACGCGCGAGAACTGCCGCGTGACGGTGGTTCCGGCGCAGACATCGGCCTCGGACGTGCTGGAATTGAAGCCGGATGGGGTGTTCCTGTCGAACGGCCCCGGCGACCCGGAGCCGGTTGGCTACGCGCAGGAGAACATCCGCAAGCTGATGGGGAAGGCACCGATCTTCGGGATTTGCCTGGGGCACCAGTTGATCGGGCTGGCGCTGGGAGGCAAGACCTACAAGATGAAGTTCGGCCACCACGGCGGCAACCACCCGGTGCAGGACACGCGCAACGGCAAGGTGCAGATCACGGCGCACAACCATAATTTCGCGGTCGATCCGGATTCGGTGAAGCAGAGCGAAGTGGAGCTGACGCACATCGACCTGAACGACAACACGCTGGAGGGCCTGCGCCACAAGAGCCTGCCCCTGTTCAGCGTGCAATACCACCCGGAAGCCGGGCCTGGGCCGCACGATTCGCAGTACCTCTTCAAGGACTTCAAGCAGATGATGGTGGCGTGGAAGGGATAAGCGAAGTCCGCTCGACAGCCTCGTAAGGACAGTGCCGAACATCAATAGCGAATCTTCCTGCCACGCAAAGAAGGAATTTGCCTGGCAGGAAGAAGTCCGGCAAGCGGTATTTGCAGACCACAGGATTCGAGACTTTCAGGATTGGGAGCAACATGTGGCTTACATCAGGAATCATCCTGTGAAGGCAAGGCTTAGCAGAGCACACCTGATGAAGTATTTGTACTGTTCTGCAATGGGGTCTTTGGTGATGGATGCAATCCCTCAGCGGCTAAAGCCGCTTTCTTTTTGCGGTATTGACGGCGAGGCTGACGCCCCGCCCCTTCAAAGCGTGGAGAAGGCATCCATCGTCGCGGATGCTGATGCACCTCTCTTTCAAAGCAGGGAGAATGCATCGTTGGTCACGAAGGTCGAAGATCTATCGGTTCCAGGCAGAATGTAAGCACGAGTTGATAGAACGGCTAACCGGCGAAAAGAATTAAGCCAGCTGAGAGAAGAAGATATGCCACGTAGAAATGACATCGCGAAGATACTGGTGATCGGCTCCGGGCCGATTGTGATTGGGCAGTCGGCGGAGTTCGACTACTCTGGCACGCAGGCCTGCAAGGCGCTGAAGGCCGAGGGGTATGAGGTGGTGCTGGTGAATTCCAACCCGGCGTCCATCATGACGGACCCTGAGTTTGCTGACCGCACCTATGTTGAGCCGCTGACGATGACCTACCTGGAGGAGATTATCCGGGTGGAGTCGGAGATGCTGTCCAGCGGCAGCGGCAAGTTTGCCGTTCTGCCGACGGTGGGCGGGCAGACGGCGCTGAATCTTGCCGTCGATCTTGCGGACGCGGGCATT
>JAJZHR010000056.1 GCA_021810815.1 Acidobacteriota bacterium
AGTTCGACCCGCGCTTCCACGAGGCCCTGGGCTCCATCGAAACCAGCGAAGCTCCGGACCAGCAGGTCATGGAAGAAATTCGCAAAGGATATCGCATCAAGGAGAAGCTGCTGCGGCCCGCTCTGGTCCGCGTCGCCAGCAATTCGCAGCAGACCGAGGCGTAGCAAGCTGGCATCACGACGGGATAAGCCAGGGTGGATTGCCGTGTCCACCGTCAGAAAGCTTCAACCGCAGCCTTGGCTGTCCCTCCTGAGCCCGCTCGCTTTGTTCAGGACAGGCAGCGCGAAGAATTCTCGCAGTTTGCCCGTCGCACGCATTGGCGAAGCGCCACAAACAGCCGATGAGCTGTTCAATCAGCACTACCCAGGTAGAAGCATCAGGAAAATTCAGGAAACATGAGCCCATCAGCGAACGTGAGCAAACAGGACTACTACGAGGTACTTGGAGTGTCGCGCGACGCTTCGGATCAGGAGCTGAAGAGCTCCTACCGCAAGCTCGCCATGCAGTTCCATCCGGACCGCAACCCCAACAACCCCGAGGCCGAAGAGAAATTCAAAGCGGCCAGCGAGGCGTATAGCGTGCTCACCGATCCGGAGAAGCGCGCCGCCTATGACCGCTACGGCCACGCTGCCTTCGGCGGCGGCATGGGAGGCGGCGGAGGCTTCGACGGCGGAGGCCCCTTTGCCGGTGCCCAGGATCTCGGAGACGTCTTCGGCGATCTCTTCGGCGAAATGTTCAACATGGGCGGCGGCCGCAAAGCTTCCCGTGTGCAGCGCGGCCGCGACCTGCGCTACGACCTCACGCTGGAGTTCGAAGAGGCCGTCTTCGGCAAGCAGACAGAGATTCACGTGCGCCGCAGCGAGACCTGCGCCGACTGCGGTGGAACCGGCGCTGCGAAAGGACGTGGCCCCGTCACCTGTCCGCAGTGCGCTGGCCGCGGCCAGGTGCGCTTCCAGCAGGGCTTCTTCTCCGTTTCGCGCACCTGCGCCCATTGCAGCGGCACCGGCCAGATCATCAGCGACCCATGCACCGGTTGCCACGGCGACACGCGCGTGCAGCGCGACCACACCATCCTCGTGAAGGTTCCCGCGGGCGTGGAGGACGGCACCCGCATCCGCTACCAGGGAGAAGGCGATGCCGGACGCTTTGGCGGCCCCGCCGGCGACCTCTACGTCGTCCTCGCGGTGAAGGACCACAAGTTCTTCGAGCGCGATGGCGACGACCTGCACTGCGTCATGCCCATCTCCTTCCCCCAGGCCGCCCTCGGCACAGAGATCGAAATCCAGACCCTCGACGGCGAAACCACCCTGAAAATTCCGGAGGGCACCCAGAGCGGCAAGGAATTCAGGGTGCGCGGCAAAGGCGTCCCCCACCTCAACGCCCACGGCAAGGGCGACCTCATCGTCGAGATTCGCGTGCAGACCCCAGGCAAGCTCACCAAACAGCAGCGCGAACTGATGAGGCAATTGGGCGAAGTCATGACGGTGGAGAACACACCCACCTCGCGCAGCCTCTTCAGCAAAATGAAAGACATCTTCAGCTAATCCGTCGAAACCATGCCCCACAAAAACGAGCCCCGGGGATTCATCCCCCGGGGCTCGCCAGCCCGCCAGTCCATCTTCCAAACAACACCTTGGAGCCTGCCTCTACTTCAGAGACCGCCCCTGCGCGACCACGCCGGAATCCCCTGCGCATTCCGCAGCGTCAAGATGGAATCGCCCTTCTTGATGGTGCGTGCGATCAAAGCATCCGCATTGTTGAAGCGAACCTTCGATCCGGTCACCTCAATCTGATCCCCCTTGGCGATCTGGAACTTCTTCTGTGCCAGATACCAGGATGGCCCGACATGGACGTCGAACTCGCCCTGCGCCGACTTCAGCTGCGCATGCATTCCGTTCCAGCCTCGTCGGCCCGTCACGTCATGCACCGCCTCCACGGTCCCGCTCACGGTGGTTTCCGTTGCGGTGTCGTAGTTGCGAGAGCCCGCTGCCGGACCGCTCGTCGTATCCTGCGCCAGAACAAGCGACCCCATCTGCATTGAGAAGAAAGCCGCCAGGATGAAAAGCAGGAAATCGCGTCGTAGATTGCGCGCTTTCATAGTTGAGCCTCGTTTCTCTTCTCTTGCTTCTCTTACTTACTTCGCCGCCGCATTGCGCAGGCTCAGATCGTCGCCCATCGCGCGATACTGCGTCTGGTACTGCGCCATCTCGCGTTCCACCATCTGCGCCTGCTCCGCCACGCGCTTGCTGTCGGGAGAAGGCTTTGCCAGCTCGCGATCCATGCTCTGCAAACGAGTGTTGATGCGGTCCTGGATTTGCTGCATGCTCCGCGCGCGTTGCTGAACCGCAGTGCTTTGATCGCTGTTCAGGCTCTTCATCACCCGCTCATTCTCCTGCTGCATCGCCTGCGTCTGACTCCGCAGTTGGTCGCGCTGCTGCGCCTGGGTGCCTGCTCCGCCGGATGCGCTCGCCATGTCGCGCGCCTGGGTGCGCACGCGATCCATGGATTGCTCCATCGTCTGGTATTGCTGGCGCTGCTGATCTGTGGCCTGCGTGCGCAGCCGATCACGCTGTTGCTGCCTCTGCCGCGCCCGGTCGATTGCGGTTTGTCCGGACTGGGTCTGGCCAACCTGCCCTTGACCCTGATTCTGGCCTTGACTCTGACCTTGACTGCCACCGCCACCACCAGTGCTTCGACCCCCGCCAGAACGCTGCGAGAGCAGTGCCGGCGTGGTGACCAGGCACAGAGCCATGATGAAAATTATCTTCTTCATTCGTTCCTCCTTAGGAACTTGAAACTGGAATTTGAAACTGACTGCGGGGCCCATGAACTTTTACTCCCGGCACGGGCGCGTTGAGCGAGCGAGCAGCAGCGTTTTGAAACTCTGCTCAGCCCCGGAATCGAATGCGCGACGAACCTGCCATTCCGCAGCGTCGCAGAGGGGATATCCCTCATCGCAACTCCGCGGAACGGACGATACTATGCGTCGCAAGGCGCCCCGCGCAACTCCCCGTCCACACTCAATTACAGTTCGCTGTGAGGGTTCTGGCAGTGATGGGAATCACAGATCGAAGTGATGGCCATCACCCTCGTCAACCCATAGGCTGGCTTGGCCCATCGAACACCGCCCATGGCGCAACCCCATGCCTCGACGCCCGCTAGATCAGGGCGGAAGCGATGGAAATCGCAGCGATCGCCGCCGTCTCCGCTCGCAGAATGCGCGGTCCCAGCGTCACATGCCGCCACTCCTGTTGCGTGAAGAGCCCAAGCTCCTCCTGCGTCCATCCGCCTTCCGGGCCAATCGCCAGATGAACATCCCCGCCCTGCATCGCTCGCAGAGCGTTGGCCAGCGAATTGTCCTCTTCCGTCTCCGCCAGCAGCAGCTTCATGCAATCCGGCCCCGCAAGAGCGACCGCCTGCTTCAACTGCATGGGACTGGCGATCTCCGGAACGTCCGACCTGCGCGACTGCTGCGCCGCCTCGCGCGCAATCCGCCGCCAGCGCTCCACGCGCTTCTCCGCAGCCTGCGCCAGATGCTTCTCCGTCCGCCGCGCCAGCACTGGCACGATGCGCGCCACCCCCAGCTCGGTCGCCTTCTCGATCGCCCACTCCATGCGATCGAACTTGAACACCGACAGCAGCAGCGTCACCGGCAGAGCGGCGTCGGCCGATAGCTCCTCGTGCAACGCCAGCAGCACTTCCCTTTCCGAAGCGCGCTCGACCACGGCGCGATGCACGTGCCCGCCAACGACCACGTCGAACTCCATGCCAGCCTCGGCGCGCAGCACGCGTGCAAGATGAACAGCCTGCTCCCCCGTCAGAGAAGCTGTCGTTGCGGTCCAGGTGTCGGCGATCCAGCGGCGGCGTGTCATCGTGCTTTCCAGCATAGTGGGAATACGGCGGGAACGAAAGAGGCGCATGAACAAAGGGTTTTAAACACCTCGGGGAGCGCTCTCGCGCTCCCCGAAGGTGTTGCCTGTTGGTGTTGCGTTGCCGTGCTTACTTCTTCTTTGCTGTCTTCTTGGCCGCCTTCTTTGCGGCCTTCTTGGCTGCCTTCTTCGTTGCCATTGTCTATTCTCCCTGTCGATATTTCATCGATGCCGCAACACGTCGCGTTGCAGCTAACGAATGTATAGAGTTCTGTGAAAACAGTGTCAAGAAAAAAATGCAGCAATGCGCACTTATTGCAAAACTTTTTTTCCGGCCTTCGCGTTCCGCTTCCCATCCCATCTTCGCGCTCGCTTCGAATCGCTGCCCCGCCCTCTCGCAGGCGCGCCATTCGCAACCCTCCGCGCAACTGCGCGATGGCGTGTAGCCAGGCCAACGCAGACGTATACTTGCTGGTTGCGCCCCTCGCATCTGCATCCGCGCGGAGCAATATTTTTCCGCTGCATCGCCTTTCGCATGTGTCGATCTTTTCGCTGCAAGTCTATTTTCGTATCCGTGTTTCCAGGAGGAGTAAAGATGGAAGATGTCGTCATTGTCTCAGCCGCCCGCACACCGGTAGGCAAGTTCCAGGGATCTCTCGCCGACCTCTCCGCCACCCAGCTCGGCTCCATGGCAGTGCGCGAAGCCGCGCTGCGAGCGGGTTTTGGCGATGCCGGCTTCCCTGTCTCCGACATATCCGAGTGCATCATGGGCAACGTCCTTCCCGCAGGCCTCGGCCAGAACCCCGCCCGTCAGGCAGCCCTGCGCGGAGGTCTCGCCAACGAAGTCTCCGCTCTCACCATCAACAAGGTCTGCGGCTCCGGGCTCAAAGCAGTCGCTCTCGCCGCACAGGCCATCCTCACCGGCAACGCGGAGATCGTCGTCGCCGGCGGCATGGAGTCCATGTCCAACGCTCCCTATCTTCTGCCCCAGGGGCGCAAGGGTTTTCGCATGGGCAACTCCGTCGTCGTCGACTCCATGGTTCACGATGGCCTCTGGGATGTCTTCAACGACTACCACATGGGCATCACCGGAGAGAACGTCGCAGAGAAGCACGGCATCACACGCGAGCAGCAGGACGAGTACGCCCTCAACTCCCACCGCAAGGCCGCCGCCGCGTGGAGCGAAGGACGCTTCGACGCTGAAGTGTTCCCCATCGAGATTCCTCCGAAGAAGAAAGGCGGCGATCCCTCGTTCTTCAAGCACGACGAGAGCGTGCGCGGCTACCTCAGCGAACCTGCGACCATCGAGGCCTTGCGCGCTCTGAAGCCCGCCTTCAAGAAAGACGGCACCGTCACCGCTGGCAACGCCCCCGGCGTCAACGACGCCGCTGCCGCTCTCGTGCTCATGTCCGCCTCCCGCGCCGCCGAACTCGGTCTCAAGCCGATGGCCCGCATCAAGGCGCAGGCCACCAGCGGAGTCGAGCCCAGGTGGGTCATGCTCGCCCCCGTCACCGGCATTCAGAAGGTGCTGGCCCGGGCAGGATGGACCACGGATGAAGTAGACCTCTACGAGCTGAACGAGGCCTTCAGCGTTCAGGCGCTCGGCGTGATGAAGGAGCTTGGCCTCCAGCAGGACAAGGTCAACGTGAACGGAGGAGCCGTCGCCATCGGCCACCCCATCGGCGCAAGCGGTGCGCGCGTGCTCGTCACCCTCGTCCACGAAATGATCCGCCGCGATGCAAAGAAGGGCGTCGCCGCTCTCTGTCTCGGAGGAGGAAACTCCGTCGCCCTGGCTATCGAGCGCGACTGACAGCCATCAACGCTATCAACCATCCTGAGCGATGAGCGGTCCTGAAGGAGAACGAATGCCCCGCCGTCCGTATCGACCGGGTGCCCCATCCTCGGCGCGGTTTCATCGCGACAGGGTGGGGTGCTCTCCTCCACCAGCCAAAGTTCCAGGCGTGGGTTGAAGACTCCAGGCCCTTGCCGTTGCCCGCTCTTCTGGTTGTCTTTCAGAAGCGATCTGCTTCTGTCTTTACCGTCGCGTATGCCAGACTAGAGATCTTCCGCAGCCTCTTGAGCCATGCCGCGAATCGCCTGCATTCCATGAGACGAAATCCGCAGAGCTACGCCAGCGGAGAGTCCTCAGCCGATCCCTTCTTCCTGCGGCTCAGCACGAAGCTCGCCTTCCGCTTCCGCCGTCCCTGCGAAGCATGGTCGATCTTCTTCCAGAAGCCGATGAAGTAGTCCATCGCGGAGATGATCGAGACCGCCGCCATCAGATAGATGGCCGTATACGCGATCACCCGCACCGGCATCAGGAACCAGCCGAAGTGCCAATACTCCCAGCGGTGATCCAGAATAGCGGCCACCACCGAGACGATCTGGATCACCGTCTTCAGCTTGCCCAGGTCGCTGGCCTCGATGGTGAATCCCTCCGAGCTTGCGATCGACCGCAGCCCGCTCACCAGAAACTCACGCCCAATCACCAGCACCGCGATCCACACCGGCACAATCCGCGGGTTGTAGGCCACCAGAGCGATATAGGCCGCCGTGATCATCAGCTTGTCCGCCAGCGGATCCAGCAGCATGCCCATCGTCGTGATTTGCCCCCGGCGCCGTGCAAGGTAGCCGTCCAGCCCGTCGGTGATCGACGCCAGGATAAACACCAGAGAGGCGACCATCTCCTTCTCCCCATGCGTTCCATGCACAGGAAATGCCGGCGACAGCATCCATAGCAGCAGCGGCACCGCGAAGATGCGGCTCATCGTTATGGAGTTGGGCAGATTCATGCTGGGGCCACGCGGCCGGTGTCTGCGCCCCACGAAAGTTGCGGAACGAGGCAGGAAGCGGTCACAAACATTCTGTCACATCCCGATGCGCTCCCGGCGACACATCCCAAATCCAGAAAAACGCGCCTCCACAACCATCGCCCTTCCTGCTCGAATGCGCGTCCTGCCATCTGCGGTGTCAGTGCGGATTTCTGATGCTGCTTGGTGGTCTCTCCATCCACGGTCAAGCTGGTCGTCAAGGGCGAAAACACACCATCTCCCTCCCTCGTCCATGCCTGCTCCGAGCATGGCTCCCAGCGCGCTCGAAAGACTTCTGTACCGTCGCGGATCTGCGGCCGTGCCTAAAGTAACAGCAAAAGCAGCACTTATTCCGTAGGGCTATGGCTTCTCTTCCCTTCCGAGGCGTAACCTGTACCGCTACGTGCTTAAATATGCCCAAATTTACATGTCTTTCATCACCGCTTTCCGGGCACACCGCTAGGCTATTGCTATAACCGTCTATATGTGACGACTGTCAGATGCAAACAGGAGGTTCACCTTGAACACCATTTCAAAACTTATCCGCCGCCCCTACGCATCGCATTCCCTCGCAGGCGTTCTCGTTCTCGCCTCGGCCTTATCCGCCGCACTGCTCGCAGGCTGCTCGGGCGCGACGCCCTCAAGTGTTGTATCGCCCATGGTCCAGGCCACGAACGTCCCTGTCCTCTTAACGGATTCTCCCAGCACGCAATTGCTGTCCTTTGAGCTCACCGTCAGCAGCATCACCCTGACCAACACCGCCGGCAAGACCGTCACCGTGCTCAGCCATCCGGCGCGCATCGAAGCGACCCACCTGAACGGCGTCTCAGAGCCTCTGCTGACGCTTGCCCTGCCCCAGGACACCTACACCAGCGCCGTCATCGGCTACTCGAATCCGGATGTGACCTACCTGAACCCATCCAACGTCGCGACAGAGTACTCGAACACCAATTCCGGCTCGGCCACCGTGACCTTCGCCTCGCCCATCACCGTCTCCACCGCTGCCATGTCCTTATCCGTCGAACTTCTGCTCTCCCAGTCCGTCAGCATCTCTGGAAACACCGTCACCGTCACTCCTGCCTTCAACGTCACCTCCGTTCCCGTGGCGGCACAGCCCACCAATGAAGCCAACGGCAAGATCGAGGGCGTGAAGGGCGCAATCTCCGCTCTGAACATCAACGCAAACAGCATGACCGTGCTAACCACCGACAGCGCGTCCCTGGCTGTCGCCGTCAACTCCAGCACGCAATACGATGGCATCAGCGGCATCTCCGCTCTGGGCGTGGGCATGCTGGTCGAAATGGACCTGGCGACCCAGTCCGACGGTTCCCTTCTCGCCACGCGCATCCATGTGGAGGACGCCAGCACCCACGATGAGATCGAGGGCCCCGTCGTCAAGATCGCAGGCAACCCCGCCAACAGCCTCCAGATAGTGCTCCGCCAGGAACTCGGCAGCGACCTCTCAACGTCGAACCTCGGAACGGTCTACACCGTCGCCCTGACCAGCAACACCGACTTCAACATGTCCAACCGCTTCGGCGAGGACCGCACCTTCCCCTTCAACGCCGTCTTCAACGCGTCCACCATCTTCGCCGGACAGAACGTCACCGCAGTCGTCCCGAACGTCTCCGGCGCCGCAGCGACCGCGACCATGGTGACGCTGCAACAGCAGCCCGTCTCCGGAACGGTCTCTGCCATCGCCAGCAGCGGAGGCTACAGCATCTACACCATCACCCTCGCTCCCTCTGACTTCCTGGCAACGCTGACGGGACTCACCACGGTCAACGTCTACACCAGCAGCAACACGCAGATGGTGAACTCCACACCAATCGCAGTCGGCAGCACGGCGCGCTTCCAGGGCCTGCTCTTCAACAGCGGCGGAATGCTGAGCATGATCAGCGGACAGGTCAACAACGGCGAGAACCAAGGAAAGGACAACTAGCCCCGGCTCGCATCACCAGCAAACAAGAGGGGCGGCCGTCGCTGGCCGCCCCTCTTGGTACTTCAACCGCCCGCCCTACGCGTAGATCCCGCGCTGCTTGATCGTGTACGCCACGCGATCGATCGCCAGCATGTACGCCGCGATCCGGTTGTTCACCTTGTGCGTCTCGGCGTAGCGAACCACGTCCGCGAAGCTGTCCACCATGATCTGCTGCAGCCGGTCGTTCACTTCCTTCTCCGTCCAGAAGTAGCCCATCCGGTCCTGCACCCACTCGAAGTAGCTCGCCGTCACGCCGCCCGCATTGGCCAGAATGTCCGGCACCACGAAGATCTTCTTGTCCGCGAAGATCTCATCCGCAATCGTCGTCGTTGGCCCGTTCGCCCCCTCCACGATGATCTTCGCCTGCACGCGCTCCGCATTGCGGCTCGTCAGCACGTTCTCCGTGGCTGCTGGAATCAGGATGTCGCACGGCGCAACCAGCAGCTCAGCCGGATCCATCGCCTCCGCACCTTTGAAGCCGACTACCGTCCCATTCGCCGCTCGGTGCTCGATCAGCGCCGCAATGTCGATGCCCTTCGCATTGAACAGGCCGCCGTCGAACTCCGCCAGTCCGATGATCGTGTACCCCTTCTCGGCCAGCAGCTTCGCCGTGTTCGACCCCACGTTGCCAAAGCCCTGCACAATCACCTTGCATCCCTTCACCGGCATGCCCAGGTACTTCAGAGACTCATCGCACATGATGCTGATGCCGCGACCCGTCGCCTCCTTGCGCCCCCGCGACCCGCCGATGTTCAGCGGCTTGCCCGTCACCACGCTCGTCACCGTCTGCCGCATGTGCATCGAGTACGTGTCCATGATCCACGCCATCGTCTGCTCATTCGTGTTCATGTCCGGCGCAGGAACATCCTTCTCCGGACCGATGAACTCGATCAGCTCCGACGTGTAGCGCCGCGTCATCCGCTCCAGCTCGCCCTGAGACATCTTCTTCGGATCGCAGATCACGCCGCCCTTCGCCCCTCCAAACGGTATGTTCACCACCGCGCACTTCCACGTCATCCAGCTCGCCAGCGCGCGAA
>JAJZHR010000057.1 GCA_021810815.1 Acidobacteriota bacterium
GATTCGCCGTCAGCTCCCTGCGATAGGCTGCTGGAAAGAGCCGTCAGCGCAGGTTTGTCCCTGCCTGGGACTGCGCCCGGGACTGCGGCGGGGACTGGCTATTTCTTCTTCGGGGCTCCGGGTGTGATGTTCAGGGTCTGTTCCTGCTTGTTGCGCAGAACGGTCACCTGCACGGGCTTGCCCTTGTGCTCGCGCATGGAGCGGAGCCAGTCGTTCGGCTGCGTGACCTCGGCCGAGTCCACCTTCACCACCACGTCGCCAGCCTTCAGGCCAGCCGCCGCAGCGGGGCTGTTCGCGTCCACGCTCTTCACCAGCAGGCCTGTGCCGGATTTTGCCCCAAAGTACGCTGCCAACTGCGGCCCCAGGCTGTCGAGCATGGCCCCGGTGTAGGCGGAATGGAAGGAAAACATCGGCAGGAAGATGGAACTGCGCAGGCTGCTCTCAGAGTTCGAGCCGCCGCCGCCGCTGCTTTGGCCGCTGCCGGAAAGGAAGCCCGGGCTTGCCGAGGCCGATGCTGGCCCTCCAATCCGCGGAGCGGGAGTGGCCTGGGGATCGGGGACCGAGAAGTGCTGCTCCCATGCCTCGCGCTCCACATCGGCGCGGTTGGCCAGTTGCACGGTCACGGATTGCTGCTGCCCGTCGCGGCTGATGACAAGAACAACGGTATGGCCGGGCGGCGTCTCCCGCAGCAGGCGGCGCAACTGATCCTGGCCCGCGATCGGCTGCCCGTTCATCTGGAGCACCACATCCCTCTCGCGCAGGCCCACCTTCCCGGCGGGGCCATCGTGGTCCACGGTGGTGATCTCAGCGCCGTGTGCCTCCTTCAGCTTCAGCTCGCCAAGCTCTTCCTGGCTCACATCGCGCAGGTCCACCCCGAGGTAGCTCTGCGACTTCGCGAGGATATACATGGGTTGGCCGTTCAGCGTTTCGACGGCGATCAACAGAGACAGAGGATCCGGCGCGCTGATTGCGGCCCAGGATTGCAAAAGCTCTGGCTGCGCGCGCAAAGGCGCGGCGGGCGCAGACAGAGCCAGCACTGGGGAGGGCAGCAGAAGCGCAGAGGCGGCGAAGCCAAGCGCGACCATCGTTGCAATCGGCAGAAGGACGACTTTGTGATTCATGCAAGCCTCTCGAAGCGGATGACGCATCGTTTGCTGTCTTTGATCGTCATAGATGCCTGCGTCGCATACGAACTGCGGGGAGGGATTTCAATCCGGCTTCTTGTTCCTGATCCATATCCGTCCGCGCGAATCCGTGGCGAGCGTTCGCAGTTGTCCTCACTGGATGTCGGAAACCTGTTCCAGCACCTGTCGCGAAGTGTTCCGTATGTAAGGGCTGTCGTCCTGCGTGCTCACCGTGTGCAGCACCTGGCGAACGCTGGAGTCGGCCTGCACGGGAGCGAGCAGATTGATGGCTGCGGTGCGGACATTGGCGTTCGGATCCTGCAGCAGAGCCTCCAGCACGGCGTCGCGAACCCGGGTGTCCTCTGCGATGTAGCGCTGCAAGCCCTCCAGCGCCTTCTCGCGAACGGCGGAGCTCTTGTCATACCGCAGGGCGACCATCAGGGCCGTGCGCACCGCGCCTCCGCCTTCCGGCGCGTTCCCGCATTCATGGCCGGCCTTGCACTCGCTGGCCAGCAGGGCGACGGAGTCGGCGCGGACGCCGCTGTTGGAGGGGCTGCTCGCGGCCAGCAGCAGCAGTTGGCGAATCTGCGGGTCGGCCAGCGATCCCTGGATGCTCTCTGGCACAGATCGCGTGTAGTTCACCTGCACCAGGTCCGAGTCCGGCGTCGGCACAATGCTGCTCACGCCCGTAACGCTTCCGCTGGCGGCGCTGCTCAGGATCATGGTCGGATGCTTGGCTGCGGCTGCGCGGTCCGCCTGATAGTGGCCCGTGAAATGGCCTCCGGCGAATCCCGCGAAGAGCAGAGCGGAGGCGAAGACCGGGGCGGTGCGGAACTGGCCGGTCCAGATGTTGAAGAAGTTCCGGATGCGGCTGATGGGACTGTGCGCCGGCATGGTGTCCAGCGCTTCTTCCAGGCGGATGCGCGACTGCGCCAGCAAGTTCGGCGTTGGCTCGGCCATCGGCGCCATGGACATCGCGCTTTGCAGGGCCTGGGTCACCTGGAACTCGCGCTGGCAGGCTTCGCAGGCCGATAGATGCTGCTCCAGTTCGTGGACGCCTTCGTCCGGCAGTTCGCCGTAGGAGTAAAGAATGATGTTCTGCTGCGCCAACTCGCATTTCATGGTGGTGCTCCTTGCATCTTCCGGATGCTGCGCCCGACTTGCAGGCCCGGATCCGGAGTCCGACCTCAATTTGAAGTTCTGTTGCCGTTGGTCGTTCAATCTCAGAGGCTTCAGCCCCTTTTTGTGCTGCCGTGCTGCCTGTTGCCTAATCCCTGGTCCCTAACCTGATCCCTGATCCCTGTCTTACGTCCTCAACTCCGCCAGATTCGCTCTCAGCTTGCGCGTCGCGCGGAAGAGCGTGTTCTTCGCCGTCTCCTCGGTGGTGTGCAGCATTTCGCCGATCGTCCGCAGCTTCAGGCCCTGGTAGTGCTTCAGCTCAAAGACCATGCGTTCCCTCGGCGTCAGCGTGTCCAGCGCTTCCAGGATTCTTGCGCCCAGGTTCTTGCGCTCCAGCTCCTTGTCCGGGTTGGCCATCGCCCGATCATCGGAGACGTTCACCAGCAGATCCATCTCCTCGCCGCTGGCGTCCAGCACGGTGGACGGGTCTTCGCGGCGAGACTTGCGGCGGCGCAGATGATCCAGGCAAAGGTTGGTGACGATGCGGTACATCCAGGTGTAGAAGGAGCACTCGAAGCGGAAGTTGCCGATGTGCCGGTAGGCCTTGATAAAGGCTTCCTGGTGAATGTCCTGGGCGTCCTGCTCATTGCCGGAGATGTGCAGCGCCAGCCGAAGCACGGACTGGTCGTAGCGGCGCACCAGAGCGTCGAAAGCCTCGCGCGACCCGGCCTGCGCCTCGCGGATCAGCTCTGTGTCCTCGCTGCGCTGTTCCGCGCGCTGCTCGGCCTTCAACTTGGCCTGCTGCGGTGTCGGCTCCTGTCGCGCGCCTGGTTGTGTTCGGCTCGGCATCGTACCGAACGATTCTACAGTCGAACGGGATGCGCTGGCCGATGGTCCCGGAGCTGGCGTGAAGAGGGAAGCCGAACGGTCGCCGCCCGTCATCGTCTTCGCCACCATGGCCGGCGGCATCTCCTGCCGCTGTGGATTGCGTTTCCCTGCGCGGGAGGTGAACCCCGCAGGGTGCGTGATTTGGAGAGCATCGGCTGACATCGGCCCACCCCGGCTATGCTGCGTTCTACATCCTGATAGACGGTCGCAGGTCTGCAAATGTGAGCCGTGGACGGCATAGGACGGCGTTTGGGTCGCCAATCCCGTCGCCCCAGCTGCCAGCCAGCCAATCCTGGCCCGACCCGTTCCTGAAAGAACAAGCCTTCCTCTCACCAGGATGGGCTGAAAAACAGCGCGGCTTTCAGCCGTGAGGTGGAATCGCAGAGCGCCTCGACCCTGGATTCCACCGTTCCTTCCGCTAAACTGCAAAGGATGCCTACCCCGACCAAACCGCAATCCGGCCTTTTTCGCAGCACTGAACCCTCCCACGCGCAGTCTGGCTCCGGCTTCATCCAGGCGCACTGCGACGGAGGAGCGCGCGGCAACCCCGGCCCAGCCGGCTTTGGCGTCTACATCCAGGACGAGGATGGGACGGTCCTGGCCGAGCTGAGCGAGTTCATCGGCGTCAAGAGCAACAACGTGGCCGAATACTCCGGCCTTCTGGCCTCGCTCGAATGGGCGCTGGAGAACGGCCATACGAGGCTCCGCGTGGTCAGCGACTCCGAACTGATGGTGAAGCAGATCAAGGGCCAGTACAAGGTCGCCAGCCCCGACCTGCGGCCCCTGTACGAGGAGGCCAAGCGCAGGATCGCCCGCCTGGAGGGCTTCCGCATCGAACACGCCCTGCGCGCCAAGAACAAGCACGCCGACCGACTCGCCAATCTGGCCATGGACCGGGGCATGGGCCGGGCTCCAGCCGCAGTTGCGCCTTCCCGCACACAGGAGAGCCGCCTCCCCGGGGAGAGAATGGCCGCTCCAGCGAAAGCAAAGGAAGCAGCAACCCCCGCGCGGGCCGTCCCCTATCCGAACGCGGAGAAGATGCTGCGCGGCTTTGTGAAAGGCGGGGTGGTGCACATTCTTGGGGGCGATTTGCCGGAGGGAGTCTTCGTCAAGGTGATTCGGGAGTAGCGTCACCGGACGTAGCAAACGGGCCATTGCCCTGGACGATTTCTGAGCATGCGACCGAAGGCTCTCGGGCCTACTTCCTGATGTCCCCGCCAATGCCCACCACGAAGTATTTCGCGGGGCCGTTGCCGACGTTCCTCAGGGTGTGCAGCGTGCCATAGGCCACGTAAATCGCGTCTCCGGGGCCCACGCGCTCGGCTTTGCCGTCGTGCTCGAAATCGATCTCCCCTTCGCGCACCAGGATGAACTCCGAATGGTGGATGACGTGGAGCGGGTTGGGCGCGACTCCGGCCGGCAGCACCGACTCATGCAGATTCACCGCTTCTCCGGTGGCGAGGATGCCGCGAACGCAGTCCGCGCTCTCGCCGCCATTGGCCATCTTCCGCGTCGGCATGTGGTCCAGATGGAAGACCCGCGCGCTGGCGAGGGATGCGCTGGCGTGGCTCGTGGACGCGGCGTCCGCTGGCGTTGCGGCCGAGTGCTCCGGCCTGGCGGAAGACTGCGCCTCGGCTCCCAGGGCACCGATTGCGGCTACGGCGGAAAGTGCTGCAAGCACATCGCGACGGCTCATATTTTCCATGCTCCAGATGCTACTTTGAAACGCTTGGTTTATCGACCCCGAACGCTGCCGCGCGCCAACTACCCCGCCAGAGCGGCCTTCACCAGTTCGCTCACCAGCTTGCCGTCGGCGCGCAGGCCGCTGGCCGCGATGTGCTGCTGCACCACCTTCATCGCCGCCCCCATGTCCTTCGGCCCCGGCTTCACGCCTCCGTTGTTGGCGGCGAGCTGGGCCACGGCCCCATTCACCAGTTCCCGGATGCGATCCTCGCTGGCCGACTGCGGCATGTAGGCCTCGATGTAGGTCACCTCCACGGCTTCTTTCTCTGCCAGCTCCGGCCGGCCGCCTTTGGTGAACTGCTCGATCGAGTCCTTGCGCTGCTTGATCAGCGTGGTCAGAATCTGCAACGTCTCGGCGTCGGTGAGGGGCTGGCGCTTGTCGATCTCCTTGCTGCGGAGGGCCGACTTCACCATGCGCAGCGTGGTCAGCCGATGCTCGTCCCGAGCCTTCATGGCGGTGATGATGTCCTTCTCAAGCGCGTCCTGAATGTTCATTGGAATGCCTCTTCTTTCATCAGATGATCCGGAACCTGTCAGATGGTTCGGAGGATCGAATTCGTTGCGCCAGAGCTTTCGCGCAGCCGCCTGACACCCTGATCTCCTGCGCCCGCCTCAACCGCCCGTCCTGCACCCGTGCTTGCCGCCCTGCGACGCTCGCTGCCGACGTGGGCTGGAAGCCCAGGCGAATCCTCCATTATAGGTCGCTGGCACCATCGCGGCCCGAACGTACAATAGATGCGGAAGGAACCTGCCCAAATGATCCGTAAGACACGCCTGTTCACACCCGGACCGACACCTCTGCTTCCTGCGGCGCAATTCGCGATGGCCGCCGCCGATCTGCATCACCGCACCGCCGAGTTCCGCGCCATGTACACGCGCGTGCTGGCGCAGTTGAAGGAATTCGTCGGTTCGAAGAGCGACGTCATCGTCCTCTCCAGCTCCGGCACCGGAGCCATGGAGGCTTCGGTCAGCAATCTTACCTCTCCCGGCGACCGCGTCCTCGTTCTCTCCGCCGGCAAGTTCGGAGAGCGCTGGTCCGCTCTGGCAAAGGCTTTCGGCTGCCAGGTGGATCTCGTCTCAGCTCCCTATGGCGGCACGTTCTCGCTCGACGAAGTGCGCGCCGCTCTCAAGCTGGAGACGCGCGCCGTCTTCATGCAGGCCACTGAGACCTCCACCGGCGTGCGCCACTGCGTTCCCGGCGTCGCCGCTCTGTTGAAAGAGTTGAAGAGCGAGGCGGTCCTGGTGGTCGATGCCATCACCGGCCTCGGCACCACGCACATCGACATGGATGCCTGGGGCATCGACGTCCTCATCGGCGGATCGCAGAAGGCGGTCATGATTCCCCCCGGCCTGTCCTATCTCGCCGTCAGCGACCGCGCCTGGGAGCGGATGGAAGCCACCTACAACCCGCGCTACTACTTCGACCTGCGCAAGGAGCGCAAGAACGCGAAGAATGGCGAGAGCGCGTACACGCCTTCCGTCAGCCTGATTGCCGGTCTCGGCGCTGCCCTGGACTACATCGCAGCGCAGGGCGGCGGCGACCTGGCCAAGGGCCGCGCCATGCTGGTGGAGAACGCTGAAACCATCTCCGCCATGACGCGCGCCGCTGTGCTCGCCCTGGGCTGCACCCTGTTCGCTCCCGACGCTCCAAGCGCAGCTGCCACAGCCGTGCTGCCGCCCAAGGGCGTTGACTCCGGCGTATTCGTCAAGGAGCTCAAGTCCCGCTTCGGAGCCATCATCACCAACGGCCAGGGCGAGATGAAGGGTCAAATCTTCCGCATCGCCCACCTCGGCTTCTTCGATTACCTCGACACCATCTCCCTCATCGGAGCTCTGGAGCAGGTTGTTCACAGCTCCGCGGAGTTGAAGGTCGCAGTTCCGGGCTTCAAGTTCGGCGACGCTTTGATCGCCGCGCAGAAGGTCTTCGCAGAGCGCAAGGCGGACGAGGCGGCGCAGAACAAGTGCCTCTGCGGCCGCTCCTCTGCTTGTTGTTCCATGCAGCACTCCGCTGCGAAGTAGTTCGCTGCCCTGAAGCTCAGTGGCGCCCGGATTTGCTGAAGCCCAGCCGCACCCCGATCTGCTGCATGGCATCAGCTTTGCGGCGGGGATGGGCTTCAGCACATCCGTTGGCTGTTGAAGAAGGAATGGGCTTCAGCCCTGGGGGGAGGGTCTCCCTCTTTTTGCCTCTTCAGCCAGATCCCCGGATCGCAGGATCACAGGATCGTAGGAGAAGAAATGAAGATCGTTCTCGCAGAGAAGGTTTCCCCCGCGACGCTCGCTGTTCTCAAGGAAGAGCCAACCTGGCAGGTTGTCACGCATGACCAGATCAAGAACGGTCTGGCTGCAGAGCTTGCCGATGCCGATGGCCTCGTCGTCCGCTCCGCCGTCCAGGTGGACGCGAAGCTGCTGGAGTCCGCTCCCAAGCTGCGCGTGATTGGCCGCGCCGGCGTTGGCGTGGACAACATCGACGCGGATGCCGCCACCCATCGCGGCATTGTGGTGATGAACACCCCCGGAGCGAACGCCGTCGCCGTGGCCGAGCTTGCCCTGTGCCAGATGCTCGCCCTCGCGCGCCAGCTTCCCAAGGCAAACAACACCATGCACGCCGGCAAATGGGAGAAGAAATCCTTGCAGGGCGTTGAGCTGCGCGGCAAGACGCTGGGCATCCTCGGCCTCGGCCGCATCGGTCTGGAGGTGGCGCGCCGCGCTGCCAGCTTCGGCATGGACATTCTCGGCTACGACCCCTTCGTTTCGCCTGCCGTCGCCCGCGAGAACAACGTCACGCTGGTTACCATCGACGACCTGTTCAAGAAGTCCGACTACCTGACGCTCCATGTGGGCCTGACTCCGCAGACCGATGGCATCATCAACGCCACCTCGCTCGCCATCATGAAGAAGGGCGTCCGCATCATCAACTGCGCGCGCGGCGAACTGATTGTGGAGTCGGCTCTGGCGGAGGCCTTGAAGTCCGGCCAGGTCGCAGGGGCTGCGCTGGACGTCTTCACCGTCGAGCCTCCGAAAGACTCGCCCTTCGCCGAGATGGAGAACGTCCTTCTGACGCCGCACATCGCCGGTTCCACCAACGAGGCGCAGGAGGCCATCGGCATCCAGCTCGCCCAGCAGGTGCGCGACTACCTGAAGCTCGGCGTGGTGCAGAACGCCGTCAACCTGCCTTCGCTCTCCCACGAGGAGTACGTCGAGCTGTCGCCCTACATCTCCATGGCAGGCAAGCTGGGCCGCTTCCTCGCCCAGGCCACGGACGGCAACCTGGAGAGCATCCGCCTCTCCTACACCGGCCGTCTCGCCGAGGGCAAGACAGACCTGGTGCGCAATGCCGCCATCTGCGGCGTCCTCGCTGACACCGAAGCCGTGAACAACATCAACGCCGCCGCCATCGCAGAGGAGCGCGGCATCCGCATCCACGAGGACAAGAAGCCCTTTGTCACCGGAGGCGCGGGCAGCGTTCTCAAGCTGGTGCTCCACTCCAGCACAGGAGAGGCGACGGCCAGCGCCACCGTGCTGCACGGAGCTTCGCCGCGCCTGCTCACCTACGATGGCATCGACATCGAGGCTCCTCTCACCGGAACTCTGGTTGCCATCCGCAACCACGACGTCCCCGGCGTCATCGGACGCATCGGCACCATCCTCGGCGAGCACTCCATCAACATCGCCAACTTCGCCCTGGGCCGCTCCGTCCGCAGCCAGCGCGTTCCCCAGGGACAGGCGCTCGCCGTGGTGCAGATCGACGTCCCCAGCAGGGAAGCAGCGAACAACGCGGTGGAAGCTCTGCGCAAGGTAGAAGCCATCGCCAGCGTCCGCATCGTGGAGCTGGGCAAGTAGACACCGCAGCAACGGCAGGACCCTCGATGGCTCGCGCCCCACAACAGGAGCGCGAGCCATCGCCGCAAGGCCGTAAAATACAGAAGCAAGCGAAAGACAGGAACTATGCCGCTTTACGAATACGAATGCCAGCAGTGCCACAAGCGCGTTGAGAAAATCCAGAGCTTCTCAGCTCCGGAAATCACCATCTGCCCCACCTGCGGCGGCGATCTGGAGCGCGTCATCTCCGCCCCCGCCATCCAGTTCAAGGGCGCGGGCTGGTATGTCACCGACTATGCCGGAAAGAAATCCGGCAGCCCGGCCTCTGGCAGCGAAGGGTCCAGAAGCGAGGGGTCCAAGTCCGAAGGGTCCAAGTCGGAAGGGTCCAAGGGCGAAGGAGCGAGCAGCAGCAGTGCATCTGCCGCCAGCGGGTCAGGCAGCGGCTCCTCTGACAAATCCGCTCCATCGGCGTCCTCCGGCTCTTCGGAAAAGTCTTCCAGCAGCGGCAGCTCAGACTCCGGCTCCAGCAGCTCCTCTTCCTCTGCCGCAACCACTTCCAGCGCATCCTCCTCCGGCGGTTCGTCCTCCGGCAGATAGTTCGTCCCCCGGCAGATAGCTCGTTTCTCGGCAGCCGTCTTCCGGCAGAGAGGCCCGGCAGCGAAGGCTCCAGCAGAGAAGCAATCGCGAACATCATGCCATAGGGAATCTCTGAACAAGTCCATCTTTGAAGGGGCGGGACTTCAGTCCCGCCGTACATGCTTGGGAAGCAGGGCGACTTTAGCGCTGAGGGAATGTCCGGCTACTTTCAGAGGTTCCGCCGTCGCAGCCGCGTGCGGCCCGCCGTCGCTCTGAATCCCCGCAAGCGCCATCTGAATCCAATCCAACCGACAGATCGCAGCGGACAGGA
>JAJZHR010000058.1 GCA_021810815.1 Acidobacteriota bacterium
GGATCGGGAAGGGGCAAAAATGCAATTGCCATAAGGGGGGAAATCATGTATTTTGACAACGATGTCATGGAGCCTTTATTGCTCTCGCTCGCGTTTTCCGCCCCTGGTCTCCTGGTCCTCGCTCCACTCACGCAGTTCACTGCGCCGACGCTCCCTGCTTCCACCCAGAATCTCGTTCACCACGCGCAGGTCGCCATGAACCGGCTTTCTGCAGGAGGTGCGCTTTGCCTCTGACCACGCGCCGCTCCGTTCTGCGCGGATTCATGGCCAGCGCTGCAGCCGCCATGCCCCTGCCCTTCGCTGCCTTCGCGGACGAATTTCCGCAGGGGCGCCCGGCTCCCTCCGACCGGCGATTCACCAGCCCGGCCATCGAAGCCGTTCTCTCCACCGTCAAGCGCCGGATTGCCGACCCGAGCCTCGCCGCCATGTTCGAGCGCTGCCTTCCCAACACCCTCGACACCACCGTGTATCCCGGCACGCTCCAGGGTAAGCCCGATACCTTCGTGGTCACCGGCGACATCGACGCGATGTGGCTGCGCGACTCCGCCGCGCAGGTTTGTCCCTATCTGCGCTTTGCTCCGCGGGACCCGCATCTCTCCGCCCTGATCGAAGGGCTGGTGCGGCGCCAGGCCCGAATGGTCCTGATCGATCCCTACGCCAACGCCTTCACGCGCAACCCTTCAGATCCGCCTCTGACATGGGCCGCCCACGACAAGACCACCATGCTGCCCGGCGTGGCGGAGCGCAAATGGGAGGTCGACTCGCTGTGCTACGTGATTCGCCTGGCTCATGGCTATTGGCGCAGCACCGGCAATACCGCGCCCTTTGATCGCGAATGGAAGGCAGCCGCCTGGAAGATCGTCGCCACCTTTCGCCAGCAGCAACGCCTGCATGGGCCCGGCCTTTATTCCTTTGGCCGCCTGTCCATGGCGTCCAGCGAGAATCCTCCTCTGGATGGTTATGGCAATCCCGCCCGCCCCGTGGGCATGATCTTCTCCATGTTCCGGCCCTCGGACGATGCCTGCATCTATCCGTTTCTCATTCCCGCAAACCTGTTTGCCGTTCAGGCCTTGACGCAGCTCCAGCAGATCGCTACGCATGTGCTGGCCGACAGCAAGCTGGCAGCGGAGTGCGCCGATTTGTCGGCCACGGTGCGCCAGGCCCTGGCCCGGTACGGCATCTGCCGCCATCCGATTTTCGGTGCCATCTGGGCCTACGAGGCCGACGGCTACGGCAACGTGCTGATGATGGACGACGCCAACGCGCCCAGCCTGCTCAGCCTTCCGTATCTCGGCATCTGCAGCCCGGGCGACGCGGTGTATCAGCGCACCCGGCAGTTCGTGCTCAGCAGCGCGAACCCCTACTTCTTCACGGGCAAAGCCGCCCAGGGGGGCGGCAGCCCGCACACAGGACTCGGACAAATCTGGCCGCTTGCCATCATCCTGCGCGCGCTCACCTCCAGCGACGATCATGAGATCGTTGCCTGCCTGCGAGAACTGCGCGACACGACTGCCGGCACAGGCTTCATCCATGAATCCTTCGACGACAACGATCCGCGCAAGTTCACGCGGCCATGGTTTGCCTGGGCCAATACGCTCTTCGGAGAGCTGATTCTGCAACTCGCCGAAACCCGGCCTGCGCTCTTGCAACAGACGTTCTAATCGGAACCGCACCGAATGCCGTAACTCGACAAAACGCAGTAACTCGATAAGATGATGCACAAGAAAGAGAAGATCATGCGTAGAAACAGTTGGACCCAGACATTGGCTCTCCTGGCTTTCTGTCTTCCGTTTGTCTTTGTGCCCGCCGCATGCGGAGGAGGCAGCGCAAGCTCTTCGTCGAACCCCGGCACCGGCGGTTCGACCACGCTTACCTACGCGCAGAAAGCCGCATACGGCATTCAGAGCCTGCAAAAATGGTACGTGCAAAGCTCCGGCCTCTATCAGGCCCCTTCGGGCTGGTGGGAAACGGCCAACTCCATGACTACGCTGGCCAATTACGAACACGTCACCGGCGACACGGCGTATGAGCCCGTGCTTGCCAACACCTTCGCAGCGGCGCAAGCCACTCACGCCAACTTCATCAACTCCTACGACGATGACGAAGGCTGGTGGGCACTCGCGTTGATTGACGCCTATGACCTGACCGGCACTCAGTCCGACCTGACGATGGCCCAGACGATATTCGCGAACATCGCTGCCGAATGGGATACGACCACATGCGGCGGGGGGGTATGGTGGGAAAAGCCCAGCGCCAATGTGACCGAATATAAGAACGCCATAGCAAACGAACTCTTCCTCACGGTCGCCGCCAAACTGGCAAACAGAACCACCGGGACTGCATCGGCAGGATACCTGTTGTGGGCGCAGAAAGAGTGGGTATGGTTCAAGGCTTCCGGCATGATCAACCCGCAGAATCTGATCAATGACGGCTTGACGGCAACCACCGGAAACGCCTGCATCAACAATGGCAAAACGACATGGACATATAATCAGGGGGTCATCCTGGGCGGGCTCGTGGAACTGTTCAAGGCCGATCAGGATCCTGCCTTGCTGCCGCAGGCCGAAGCCATCGCCAATGCCGCCATCGCGAACCTGACCACACCCAGCGGTGTTTTGACTGAGTGGACCACCTCCGGAACCGATGCGCCGCAGTTCAAAGGCGTCTTCATGCGCAATCTGATGGCGCTGTACAGCGCTCTCCCCGCAACAAGCGCGCAAAGCACCCAATACAAGGCCTTTGCCAAGGCCAATGCCGACAGCATCTGGACCAACGATCAGGCAACCGGCTACGAGTTCGGCGCTCACTGGCAGGGGCCGTTCGACTCCGCCGACGCCACGCGCCAGAGCTCAGCCCTCGACGCGCTGGTCGCGGCGGCTGCAATGCAGTGATATCCACGCTCTGCTCCACGGCAGCGCACCAGCCGCGAAATCCAGCGCTTCGACAGCAGGCATCTCCTGTTCGGAAGATGGCGGCGCGCAAGGCAACGTCGGTCGACTCCCGCCACGGCTCGCCGGGACGGCGGAATTGAGCGACGGATCGGCGACGATCCGTGCGGAGCCAGCCGCACAGCGCGCGGAACTGCGCTAACGGCGGGAAAAGGAAGAGCCAACTCAGCGGCCGACAAAACATTCAGATGTCTCGTTAGTCCAGGATCGCCACTCTACTTGATACTGATAGTTCGACAGCCGCGAGTCATTTTGAGTTGTTGACAACAGGTCGATGCGCTCAGCGTCATTGTCAGCCGTTTGGATACGACAGATTGAGGGCAGGATCACTCACGAAAGCGCGTTGGACCGGCATAGGCGCAGCGGTTGCCCGCTGACCATGTACGCCTCACCAAGGCTGTCGCGTACGGCATCTCCTCTGTGGAATAGACAGATCCGCTACCCCTGCGTCGTCACAGGCTGAGAAGAGTCGCTGTTGAACGGTTGGCAAATGGCGCAGACGTCGCTACCGCAGGACAATCTCTGTTTCGGCGGTGGGCCTGACAAGCGTCAAGCTCCACACGCCTTCCCGCACAGCCGTCACAACGCCTGCGCTGGATTGAGGCTTGCTTCCTGCAAAGCCGAAGACCTCCAGCCGCAACTCGGAGAACCATGGCTTGAACGTTCCTTCCGGCCTGGAGAAATGCACCGTCAGCGCGCCATCCTGTCCAACTGAGCAGGTCATCCGCATGCGCAGGTACTCCCCGGCACGAAACGCGAAGCTGTGACCATCATCCTGGTACAGAGACCCTTCGCACGCGGCTCCCGATCCGTTCGCGGGTACGTAAATTCTGAGTGTGAGTGGTCCCTGCGGCGTATCGTCCGTGCTTTGAACGAGCGGAGCTATCGGCACAATCGCGCCCGCGCGAACATATACCGGCAGATCCTCCAGCTTCGGAGTCACCATCAGCGGCTTTTGTACGGAAGCGGCATCGCGCAACTCGAGATCGCGCGCCGCCGCAGCTTGACGTACGCCCAGGGATACGCCTGTCCACCAGTTGAACCACTCGCCGGGAGGGAGATGCACCTCATACGGAGCTACCTCTTCTGGTGACGGAGAAGCCGCCACCAGCAGTTTGTCCCCCACCATAAATTCGCCTGTCGCGTCGTTATCCAGCGGATGCCCATCCTTTGCAGCGTGCGGAAACTCAAGAAAAAGAGGCCGCATCATGGGGAGCCCGGTCCTCGACATCTCCTCAGCGACTGTGTACAGGTAGGGCATCAGGCGATAGCGCTCCTCGATGAATCTTCGCCGGATGGCTTCCTGCTGCGGCCCGTCCACCCATGGCTCGTGGTCGCGGGTGCCCTTGGCTGCATGGTCGCGGTCGATGGGTTGAAACGCAGCCACCTCGATCCATTTCGTCAAGAGTTCGGGAGATGGAGAGCCTGCGAAGCCGCCGACGTCTGCACCGCTCAGAGCGAATCCACTCAATCCCAGATTCTCCAGTTGCGGCACGGTCATGCGCAGGTGATTCCAAGTGGAGCTGTTATCGCCGGTCCACGTAGCAGAGTACCGCTGGCCACCGGCATAGCTGGCGCGGGTCAGCACGAAGGGACGCTCATCCGGCCGGAGCGCGAGCACGCCATCGTAGGTGGCTCGCGAATTCTCCATGCCATAGACGTTGTGAATTTCCAGATGGGATGCCGTTCGTCGGGCAAACCCCGGCTCATCGATTCGGTGCTGAACATCGTCCGGCATCGTCTTGGTGGGATAGGTGAAGACGGCCGGCTCGTTCATGTCATTCCAGAAGCCGGAAGCTCCGTCGGCCACAAACTGTTTGTACAGTCCGCCCCACCATGTCCTGACGCGGGCCATCGTGAAGTCTGGAAACACAGCCGGCCCGGGCCACACTTTGCCGGTGTAGGTCGACCCATCGGGCATTTTGACGAACTCGTCCCCCGCCACTCCCGTGTCGTAAGGCATGTAGCCTGCGTTCGGAAGGTTGGCGATATGCAGATCCGTGATCATCACAACGTGGAAGCGGTCCTGCTTCAGCTTCGCCATCATCGCCCGGAGATCCGGATAGGCGGCTGGGTTGACGGTGAATGGCCGATTCTTCAGTTGGTAATCAATGTCCATGTACAGCGCATCCGCAGGAATGTGGTCCGCTCGCAAGCGGTTGGCCACTGTCATCAGTTGCGCCTCAGTCTCATAGCTGTAGCGCGATTGTTGAAAGCCGAGCGACCACATCGGCGGGAGGGGAGTTTTGCCCGTCAGCCAGGCATAGGTCTCCACCACCTTCTTCGGATCCGGCCCGGTCCAGAAGTAGTAGGTCGCCGGACCACCGACCGCGCCGAAGGCGTATTCGGCTGGCTTCGAATGGCCAAAGTCGAAATTCGTCCGCCATGTGTTGTCCAGCAAAGTTCCTGTCGCCTGGCCGCCATGAAACTCGATGAAAAATGGAATGCTCTTGTAGAGAGGGTCGGTGGACTCCTGCCATCCGAAGTTGTCCGTATTCCACATGGTGAAGCTCATCCCGGCGTGATCCAGCGGACCGGGCTTGTCTCCGAGCCCGAAGAAGTGGTCATCGGCCATCTTGACCTTCGCCACCGTGAAGCCGCGATCCTGCCATTGAATGGGAGCAGCATCCTGGCTCAGCACCTGTCCTGCGGCATCGCGGATGGTCAGGCGCAAATCCGGCGAAATCACCACAGCAAGGGAAGCGGTGTGGAAGCCTCCGCCGCCAGTCGGCGCCCTATCCGCCGTTACATGGACCCGCGCCGAGAGTGCGTCGGCGAGCACAGCCCAACTGGAGGCTTCGGGCATCTGGCTGCCACGGCCTTCGGTGATGCGCAGAACGTCATCCCGCAGCGCCTCGACCCGCAGCGTAGTGTCTCCCGCTGTCACCTCGATGCCCGAGTCGAGCGCGTGAACATGCTCTCTCTGGCCCAGAGCGAAGCCGGTTGAGAGCAGAATGAGGATGATTCCCAGGGAGATGGAGCGGAGATTGACACTGCTTTGCGGAAACATCGCTCCATCTCACACAAGGACGCGATGGAGCGCAAACCCGCGCGCGCCCTATTTGCCTCAATTCGTTGTCAACTGCTAACCATTTCTTTTTGTGATAGTTGGTGGTGTATTTCGACCGCTGCAAATGGCGGAGCGAGACTCTCAAAGCGACTCAATTAGCGGTCCAGATTGATCGAATACAGATTCGCGGTGGTGAGCCGCGCGCGAACGAGGGGTGAATTGGAGGGTGTCAGACCGACAAAGAAATAGTCCGCCGTTTCTCCCCTGCGGAAGCTCGCGAGGTTTGCAACAGGAGTGACCTCGCCCCCCGGCACACCCACTCGCTCGATCGGCTGGGAGTCGAGCATGAACGCGTGGGCGTAGATGGCTTTGCTGTCGGGGCTCCATACGGGGTCAGCGGCACTGGTGTCGACCAATTCCTTCCACGTTTTTGAAGTGACGCTGTAGAGCATGAGTTTGGTCTGGTCGCTGGAAAGGGCTGCGATCCATTGTCCGTCTGGCGACCAGCGGGGGCTGAAGAGCGCCTGAGAACCGGGAAGGGTGGAGATATGCTTCGTTGCCAGGTCAATCACCTCGATGGTGTGGGTGCCGTTCAATTTGCCCATCAGGTCCGGAGCCTGTCCGAAGACGATTGATTTCCCATCTGGCGACCAACTGGGGTCAGCGAGATTGCGCTGCTCCGGAAGAAGATTTTCTGGCGTACCTCCTTGCGCTCCAACGAGATAGAGCTGCCATGGCTTGTCTTCCTCGCGTGCCATCAGAGCCAGTTGCTGGCCATCGGGCGACCAGTGCGCCTGAAAGACCTGCAAGGAGTCCGGGGTAATCTGGAGTTTCTCGGATCCGTCCGCCGCGTGGGCTCTCCAGAGGCGGCCGTTTGCGTCTGTCCATGCGACCCACTGACGGTCGCGCGAGTACTCTGCCCGGTAGGCATCCGAGAGGAAATCATGTTCCGGCTCGAACTGCTTTCCGTCCTGCCCCAGCCTCTGCACCTCGGAATGCTGATCCAGGCCCAACATATAGATGCGATGGCCGGTGCGAGCTGCCAGGGGGGAGCCGTAGCTGAGAGGACCATTTGTCAGCCGGATGGGAGTCCCCGATCGTGCGCCGGGCAACTGCCAGAGGTCGCTCATGCCATGGTCTTCCACTTGGAAAATGTACTCCTTTCCATCGGAAGTCCATATGCCACAACAAGATCCGCGCGAGGCCGACCAATCGCTCAGAAGCGGTCGCGGATCGTGGCTGCCCTGGGGAAGTTCCCATAAGGAGAGCACGTGCTTGAGCGGATCAAAGATCGTAAAGCGCAGCACTGTTCCGTCCGGGGACCAGCGCATCCAATATGCGCGGCCCGGCAGGCGGGCGAGTTCGCTGGAGGTGCCGTCGCTCAGGCGCACGATGGCCAGGGTATTTTCTCGCGCATAGAGGATGCTGGCGCCGTCGGGCATCCATACGGCGTCGTGGGCGAGGACGTTGGCTACACGGAGGCCGCTGCCGCCGGTGGTGGGCACAACCCAGATTGGCTGCTCGCTTTCCGGATTCAAGTGGCTTCGCAGCAACAACTTAGAACCGTCAGCAGAGATGTCGCTCACGGCAGGACCGGCGATTTCGCGGGGGACAATTACCTGCTCGGTTTCACCGTTGGTCAGGTAGATGGCCGCGAGCTCTGCGTTTCCGTGATTCAGCTCCGAGGCGAAGACCCGGACGCCGTCGGTGGCGAAGGTCGGGAGCGCCTCCATGGCCGGAACCTCGGGAAGAAGTCTTCCAGAATGTGTAATTTGCGTGATCCGCAGAGGGCCTGCATCGCGATGGTTGCGCATCGCTCCGAGGCCGAGGAGAAGGGCGAATCCGGCACCGGTGACGAGTCCGACGGCGAGGGCGGACCACGTTTTTTGGCCGAATTCCGGTGTTGCGGGGCGGCGGCGGAGGTCTGCGGCGGAGGTCTGCGGAGCCGTGGAAACGGCCGGTTCCGACCGTGGATTTTGCCGGTCGGGGCCGGTGATTTCACGGTCAGAAGCACGGTCGGAAGCACGGTCGGGGCCGGTAATTTCACGGTCGGAAGCACGGTCGGACGCGGCGAGTGCGGCGGAGACGGCAGCCACATGAACCGGGACAGCGGTCAGAAGGTCGTCGGTAGCCGCTGTCGCTTTTTGAGCGAGCGGAGTTTCCGGGCGTGGCAGCGCGGTGACGGGAGCGATGAATCGGTAGCCGCGGCGGGACAGAGTTTCCACAAATCTGGGATTGTCGGCGGAATCGCCCAGAGCCTCGCGAATTTTATTGATGGCGGTGCCGATGGAGTGGTCGAAATCGACCGTTGTGTCCTTGCCCCACAGGAGGGTCTGAAGTTCTTCGCGGGTGACCATTTTGCCTGGTTTTTCCAGGAGCGCGGCGAGCACTTTGAAGGGCTGGCTCTGCAGTTTGACGCGGAAGCCGGCCTTCCACAGTTCTTCCGTCCGGAGATCCGCCTCATACAGTCCAAACGCAACGCGATGTGAGTTCCCAACCAGCGACGCCATGCAGCAAGCCTCATTCCTTCCCAGCGAAAAAGCGTATCACGATGGGCAACACCTCTGTCGGCGCTAGTTTCAGGGGGAGAGAAAACCCTTGCAGGTCCTTGGATGGAAAGGAGATGCAAGACTATATGGAATTGATGAATGTTTGATGCGCCAACCCTTGCGGTGTAGCGGCACGAGACTCCAGGGTTAGGCTCGCACTCTGGGATCAACCCTCGCGGGAGGGGATAAACAGAGCGGTATAACTTTGGAGGCAATCGCAATGAAATTGAAGTTGAATTTTGGCGTCACCAGCAAGACTCTTACCAGCGCCATCCTCTTCCTGTTGTTTGCGCTCAGCGTCGGCTCACCGGCAAAGCTGGCAGCTCAGTCGGACACGGGCCGCGTCACCGGCGTGGTGACAGATACGACGGGCGCAGTTCTTCCGGACGCGACGCTCACCCTCACGAATACGGACACGGGAGCCGTGCTGACCGCTACCTCCTCTGCCAGCGGGAACTTCAATTTTCCTGCTCTGGAGCGCGGGAGCTATAAGGTGGAAGCGTCCCACAGCGGTTTCGACACGAGCATCCAGAGCTTCCTGCTGCAGGTCACAGAAGTTCAGACCATCGAGTTCAAGCTGGCAGTCGGCCACTCCGCCACCGTGGTCAATGTGACCGACGCTGCGCCCCTGGTCGACCTTTCCACCTCCTCCACGGGCATGGTGATCGAAGGTCGCCAGGTGGTGGACCTTCCCTTGAGCCAGCGCAACTTCCTGGAGCTTGCGACCCTGACTCCGGGAGTCACGCGCGGCGCTTACAACTCTGACGCCTCTGGCGTGAAGCAGAACGTGGAGACGATGCGCTATGCGGACAGCGGCGGAGGAGCCATCAATGTGAATGGGCTTCGCGCCCAGTCGAACAACTTCCTGCTCGACGGCACGGACAACAACGAGTCGCTGGTGAACACGATTGTGTTCTTCCCCTCGCCGGACGCGATTCAGGAGTTTCGCCTGACCACGTCGGTGGCGCCTGCGGAATTCGGTCGCGCTGGCGGAGCTATCGTGAATGCTTCCATCAAGTCGGGCACGAACCAGATCCACGGCACCCTTTTCGGATACTTCCGCGACCAGGTCTTCGACGCCAACCCTAAT
>JAJZHR010000059.1 GCA_021810815.1 Acidobacteriota bacterium
GCGTGGAGGAGTTGGTGGGAAGCGGCGGCGTGAAGGTGATCGAGTAGGCTGGCGAAGCGGCGTTGCAGGGGCAAAACGTCTGCTCGCCGCCGAATGCCGATCACGGTGCTGCCTTCCGGTGCTAGATGCTGCCCTCCGGTGCTAGATGCTGCCTTCCGATGCTAGAGTAGTGGCGCGATGCATTCGGAGGTTGAACGATGCCTATTCTCCGCGGGTCTGGGTTCTGGCGTTTCCTGCAATTTGCTTCCGTCGGTCTCGCTACGGTGTTGATGGTGCCGGTCTTGCCGGCAGAGCAGCCGATTGCAGTCGCACCTGCGACTCTGCCGCGCATCGGGACGGTCAGCGAGCGCTACCAGTCCTACAACATCGAAATGCTGGAAGTGACGGGGGGCCGCTTCTGGGCTCCATACAAGCAGGCAGGCACTGCACCGGCGCCCGCCCCTGCTGCTGAAAAACCGGGTATGCCCGCGGGGATGGACCCTTCCCTCTTTCGCTACCGCAAGCCAATCGATCTTTCCAACCTGCGGTTGCGCAAACTGGCCGCCGCTCTTGGCCCGGCTTACGTGCGGGTCAGCGGAACGTGGGCGAACTCCACCTATTTTCAGGATTCAGATGCGCCTGCGCCGACCACGCCTCCGGCGGGCTTTGGTGGAGTCCTCACGCGTCAGGAGTGGCGCGGCGTGGTCGGCTTTTCTCATGCCGTGGGCGCTGAGATCATCACCTCGTTCGCCATCAGCCCCGGAGTACGCGATGCGAGCGGCGTATGGACGCCTGTCGAGGCGGCGAAGTTCCTGGCCTATACGAAGAGTGTTGGAGGCAGGATCGCAGGCGCTGAAATGTTCAACGAGCCGACCATCGCAGCCATGGGAGGAGCTCCGAAGGGATATGACGCGGCAGCCTATGGACGGGACTTTCGGGCGTTTCGAGCGTTTGTGAAGAAGGATGCTCCGGACATGCTGATCCTTGGCCCGGGATCGGTGGGAGAGGCGGCGCCGCCGCATGCGGAGATGCCGGGGATGCATCTGATCCGGAGCGAAGACATGCTGAAGGCGGAGGGTCCGGGGCTGGATGTGTTCACGTATCACTTCTATGGAGCGGTGTCGCAGAGGTGCGGGCGGATGGGAGCGGCGACGCAGACCAGTGAGGATGCGGCGCTGTCGGCGGACTGGTTGAACCGTACGGACCGCGATGAAGCTTTCTATGCGGCGCTGCGCGATCATTTTGAGCCGGGAAAGCCGATGTGGCTAACGGAGACGGCGGAGGCAGCCTGCGGGGGCAATCCCTGGGCTGCGGATTTCATCGACAGCTTCCGTTTTCTGAACCAGCTTGGAAGCCTGGCGAAGCGGGGAGTGCAGGTGGTGATGCACAACACGCTTGCAGCGAGCGACTACTCCCTGATCGACGAGGCCACGCTGAATCCTCGACCGAACTACTGGGCCGCGCTTCTGTGGCGGAGGCTGATGGGCACCACTGTGCTGGACGCGGGAGCCTCTGCTGCGCCGAATCTGTATCTCTACGCACACTGCCTCCGTGGCCATCCCGGAGGCGTGGCTCTGCTGGCCATCAATGCCGACTCAGCCGCTACTCGTGGGCTGGAGATTCCGGCGGGCTCGGAGCGATATACGTTGGCGGCGCAGGATCTGCTGGGTACGAGGGTGGATTTGAATGGAGTGGAGCTGAAAATGGCAGCCGGGGATGCATTGCCGAAGATCGCCGGCCAACCCGCACAGGCCGGGTCGATCAGCGTCGCTCCCCGGACCATCACGTTTCTCGCTATTCCGAATGCACGCAATGCGAGCTGCCAGTAGTTTCCGCGCCGCTTGAACTCCCATACAATCAAGGCTGGCAGTTTAAATGACCATGGCAGAGACCGGATCGAACAATCTTGAAAGCGTGCAGGCTGCGGGAGTTCCGCAGGCCTCAGCGCCCACATCCCCAGCGTGGCTGCGCACAGAGCTGGCGCGGCACCCGCAGCGACCCTACCCTATGGACTTCATCGAAGGCCTGTTCACCGACTTCAGCGAGATCCACGGCGACCGCGCGTATGGCGACGACCCTGCGATGTGCTGCGGCATGGCGCGATTCCACGGGGAAGAGGTGCTGGTGGTTGCCAACCTGAAGGGGCGGGGCACGAAGGAGAAGGTGAAGCGCAACTTCGGCATGCCCAACCCGGAGGGCTACCGCAAGGCGCTGCGGGCGATGCGCATCGCGGAGAAGTTCGGGCGGCCGGTGTTCACGTTTATCGACCTGACCGGAGCGAACCCGGGCATCGGAGCCGAGGAGCGTGGACAGGCTGAAGCCATCGCGCGCAACCTGCTGGAGATGTCACGGCTGCGCGTTCCCACGATCGCGACCATCACCGGCGAGGGCGGCTCAGGCGGGGCGCTTGGCCTGGCGGTCGCGGACCGTGTGCTGATGCTGGAGAACGCCATCTATTCCGTCATCTCTCCCGAGGGCTGCGCGTCCATCATGTGGAAGGACGCCACCAAGCGCGGCCAGGCTGCGGAGGCTCTGAAGTACACAGCGCCGGACGTGCTGGGACTGGGCTGCGTGGACGAGGTGGTCGCGGAGCCGCTGGGCGGAGCGCACCTGAATCCCGCCTCTGCGATGGCGATGCTGGACGTGCGTCTGCAGAGCCATCTCGCGGCCCTGAAGGGGCTGCCTGTGGAGCAGATGCTGGAGCAGCGCTACCAGAAATTTCGCAACATCGCGCAGTTTTACACGGTTGAGTAAGAGCAGCGCTCCCTCTGAAGCTATTCTGAGAAGTGCTGTCCGTCCTTGAGGCGAGAGGTTGCACGCAGTGTTGAACAGAGATCCGAGGAAGAGCTGGAACCCTGTGGTGGGCAGCGGGCGCATCGCATCGCTGCTGCGCTTTGTGCTCGCTCTGGGCTGGTTTGAGCTGGCAGGGCATCTGGCTGCGGTGTCCGCGCATGGACTTGCGCCCTACCTTGGCGGGGAAGACCTCTACCATCTGATCCAGCGCATCCTTCTGCTTTTCCTCCTCGTCACGGGCTATGGCTACATGGGGCTTGCGTTCGACCGCCAGCAGCGTCCGCTGAGCGCGATGGGGTTGAAGCCGAGGCCCGGCTGGGCGCGCGAGTTCGCCGTTGGAGCGGCTGTTGCCTGGGGAGCGGTGCTGGTGGTCGCTGTGGTCATCGCGCTGGGGGCGTGGCTGAGGATCGAGTTCTGGACGGAGCCGCGCGCCTTCTGGCTCCTTGGCATCGACCTTGCTGTCATCGCGGTCGCCACTCTGGCAGAGGAGGTGGCCTTTCGGGGATACGCCTTCCAGCGGCTGATGGAGGCCATCGGTCCCACGATGGCCACGGTGCTGATGGCGTTGCTCGTCGGCGTGGTGCAATGGGCCACTTCCGATGGCACGGGCGTCTCTGTGCTGGTCGCCATGCTGACGACGGTCCTGTTCTCGATCGCCTATCTGCGCACACGCGCGTTGTGGCTGCCGTGGGGAGCGCACTTCGCATGGAACGTCTGCCTGGGCGTGCTGTTCGGTCTGCCGTTGAGCGGCGTGCTGGATTACGCGACCGTGGTGCAGGGGCGGGCTCTGGGAGCGCGCTGGCTGACGGGAGGAAGCTACGGTCCCGAGGGATCGGTGGTCACGGTCTTCGCCCTCCTTGGCGCGATCATCGTGCTGGTGATGGTGACGAGAGAGTATGCGTGGCAATACGCCCAGCCGGTGATCGTCCCCGGAGGCATGGCCGTGGATGTTGCGCCGCCCGCAGCCCACACGGCGATGCAGGCCGCCGCTCCGCCTGCTGGAAGCACACTGGTGCAGATTGCCGCACCACCTCCGGCCCAGCCTCTTCCGCCCTCCCGAGGTGCGGACGAATCGACTTCGAATTAGCCAGAGATCCTTAGCCAGAGCTCCGCATCAGCCGCGCCTTGTCGTCCTCCGTCATGCTCTGCCAGGCCAGATCGCGCCTCGCCGAGGTCGCAGCGGAAGTCTGTCGGGGCCACCCTGAGAGCAGGTTGCAGCCGCATGAAAAGAGCGTGCGCGATGTCGTATCTTCGCACGCCTCAGAATTTGCAAAAATCCGCGATCAGGGCCATTATCGTGTGCAGGCGGGCGAAAACCCATGGCGGCGCGCTTGCACAGTGACGGCTTGGCATGGCAAGGAAGCAGCGGCGGAAATGCCTGCTGGATCGCGGAATCCCGCAGCGTGCAATCTTGCACCACGCAAGATCGTCCCGGTGCCGGGCTTCCTGCCTGGGGCATTGCGCGCATGGCTGCTGTGGCCGTTTCTGCCGCTTTTCTGCTCTGTCTATTCTGGCCGAGCAGCGCTGTTGCACAGGTGTTTGTTGTGGGCGCAAAGTCCGCGATCGGCACCATGCCTGCCTTTCATCCCACAAATGTCGAGCTGGAGACCATGCCTTTAACCCTGCGCAGCGGCCAGGAACTGATCCGGGCGCTCAGTTCGGAGCAGGGCTTTGCGGCGCGCCCGCTGCCGATGGGCGACAAGGGAGTCGTCCTGCGCGCCAATGGCGATCTGTCGCCGGATGCGAATGCCTACCAGAAGGTTCTGTATGCGAAGGGGACTTCGGTCGGAGCAGGAGACCGCATCGTCATTACGAAGCTCATCATCCATGGCGACCGCATCCAGTTCGACCTGAACGGGGGGCCGGACTACAAGCACAAGTATCTGCGCCACGTCTCCATCGGGATGGATCCGTACGACACCGCGCCCGTGGTGCAGGATGACGGTTTGCTTCCCACCGGAGCGCGCGTCACGCTCCAGTTCCAGAAATATGTGCCGGAGATTTCCGCCAGCGATGTGAAGGCTCTGCTGGCTCCGGTGATCGACTTTGGGTTGAAGTCGCCTGTGCGGGCGTATGTGGACACGCTGCCGCCGAAGATCCGCGACGCCATCCTTGCGCACAAACTGCTGGTGGGCATGAGCCACCGCATGGTGCTCGCCTCCATGGGCCAGCCCGAGCGAAAGATCCGCGAGAAGAAGGACGGCGAGCCCTACGAGGAGTGGATTTTCGGCGAGCCTCCGCAAGAGGTGGATTTTGTGCGCTTCACGGGGGATCGGCTCTCGCGGCTGGAGATCGCCGCTCTGGGCCAGCCGCTGGTGGTGCGCACGCAGGACGAGACGGACGGGTACAGCTCTCCGGTGCTGCAGCGCCAGGTCGCCATGGGCGGAGATCCGGGCCCGGACCACGATTCCAGCCAGGACAAGCCGCCGACGCTGCTGAAGCCGGGGGAAACCGGAGCGTCCGGCGGAGAGAAGCCGGTGCAGTTTCCCGCCCCGAAAACACCTTCGGACGGAGGCTCCGAGCAGGCCAACCTGTCCCAGCCCTGAGCGACCGTGTAGAATACAGGCTGAGCTTGACCGCAATTCTTCTGATTCGTCCCCGCGCGCGATGCAAACCGCTGTGGTTCGTCCCCGAAGGCCATTTGGCAGACTTGCGGCTGCGCCCATCCGCTGATGGGCGGGCAGGCTGACAGGCTCACAATTCAGGAAGAATCGCTGAGGGAGAACAAGCAGATGGCAAAGATCGCCAAGACCGGGGACCGCAAGAAGGAAATGGACACAACCAAGAGCACCGATTGCCCCAAGTGCTCCAAGCCGACGCGCATCGTCAAGCGCGTGAAAGACCGCGAGCGCGGCGTTCCGGGCGGAGTCTACATCTCCTGCTCCGCGTGCGAATTCTACGAGAAGCTGTAGCATCTGTGGCTTCGCTCCAGGGCGGGCTGCATAGCGCATGATCTGAGGCGTGACAGCCTCCTTTGAACTGGACGAGATGCAGTTCGCGAGCCAGCATAATTGTTTCAAAGCAAAGGCCGGGATACCCTCCCGGCCTTTTTGTCTCTTCGGAACGCGGCGGCCAACCCGCAACGTTTTCTTGAACTGACTCGGCGGCCCGGTCAACCCGCAATGCCTTATGAGTCGGCCCCTTTGGATTGCTGCGGTGAGCTCCCACCCATGCCGCAAAGACAACGACGCGGCATGGATGGGCACCCAGTTCCGTGCCAACCATTCAAGTGCCAACCATTGAAGACCGAATCCATCATTCCTGGATATGCACATTGCCCAGCGCAGGCGTATCTTGTTTTGGGCGTAGAGTTGCTTGTTGTTGCGTCGATACGGCAATCAGCATCTCAAGACGAGTTGGGCTCTGCATGTTCACCAGGCGATGATCGGCGGCGGCCTGGTGTTCGCCGCAGGCGTTTTGATGTGGGGGCACTGGCGGGAGGCTGCAATGCGCAAGAGAGTTGTGGGTGCCGGGAAGATTGGCGCGATGGAAGAGGACGGCTGTTGCTGGCTGGATCTTGAGGCCGTCGCGAGTGTGGAACTTACCTCGGAGAATCCGGATTTTCCGATTGAAGACGCTTTCACCGGACATCACGATGTGAAGCAGGTTGGGCGCCCGCATGCGTGCAGAGGATGGAGCGCCGGCACGGTTGGGCCGCAGACGATCATGCTGCGCTTTGACCAGCCGCAGGCCATCCAGAAGATTCGCGTGCGCTTCAGCGAGTCGGAGACGGAGCGCTCGCAGGAGTTCGCTCTGCGCTGCTTTCTGCAAGCTGACAATCCAGGCCCGGTCAGCCCCGGCGCTCCGGGAGAGTCGCGCGAAATTGTGCGCCAGCAATGGACCTTCAGCCCCGGCGGCTCCATTGAGGAGATGGAGGAGTACGCCGTGAACCTGCGGGGAGTCAGCGCGATCGAGTTGTGGATCGACCCCGACCGCGGCAGAAATCGAGTTCGCGCCACGCTGGCCGAGTTGAGGGTCTGCTGAGCCGGGGGCGGGGTCGAGGATCTATCGATCCTGCTCCTTCCCATTGGCGGTGGAATCTCCCATCTGCATGAAAATAATGGCCGAAACCACACCCGTAGCCGATGTATAAACATGCGTTAATCCATGAATCATCATTCACCTTGACTTTCGTATACGCGGCTTGGGACACTCTGGCTCGGAGATATGGATTGCTTCAACGGTAGACCATGCAGCCTCCGCGTTTGAGCGTTTAACAATGCAGCAACCGGGCCCCTGGATGATGAGAGATATGAGCACCTTGAATAGCACTTTGAACAGCACCTTCCCATCGCTTCGCAGTTCCTTTTCCCGCAGTTCCCTTCACACTTCCACCTCCTCCACTGCTACGCTGGACAGCCCGCTGGAGATGGCCGCTCGCGGCCCCGCATTCCTGATGTGCGCGCCGAAGCTGTACGACGTGGACTACGTGATCAACCCATGGATGGCGGGCAACGTCCACCGCTCGTCGCGCGAGAGAGCAGCCGAGCAGTGGGAGCAGTTGCGGTCCGCCGTCTCCCGCGTCGCCCAGGTGTTCCTGGTGCAGCCGGAGCCGGGATCGCCTGATATGGTCTTCACCGCCAACGCCGGTCTGGCGCTGCATGGCACAGCCGCTATCAGCAGCTTCTTCTACAAGGAGCGTCAGGGCGAGGAGCAGCACTTCCGCCGCTGGTTCCGCGACGCTGGCTACAAGCTGGTGGAGATTCCGCGCGAGGCTCCCTTCGAGGGCGAGGGCGACGCTCTGTTTGACGCCGCTGGATCCTGCCTGTGGGTCGGCCACGGCCAGCGCACGGTGAAGGCCAGCCTGCGCTACCTGGCGGAGACATGGAGCATCGAGACGCGCCCTCTGCACCTGATCGATCCACGCTTCTACCACCTGGACACCTGCTTCGCTCCTCTGTTCGGCGGCTTCGTTCTGTACTTTCCGGGAGCGTTCGACGCGGAGTCGCTGGCCAGCATCGAGGCCGCCTATCCCGCGGACAAGCGCATCGTGGTGAGCGAGGCCGACGCTGTCCGCTTCGCCTGCAACGCCGTGAATGTGGGGCCGCACATCATCCTGAACCGCGTCAGCGCAGACCTGCTGCACGCTCTGGAGTCGCGCGGGTTCGACGTCACCCAGGTGGACCTGAGCGAGTTCCTGAAAGCAGGCGGAGCCGCCAAGTGCCTGGTGATGCGCCTGAGCGATATGGACGTGACGCATCGGCCGCAACAGGGATCGCGCAACCGCAGCATCCATGCGGCGGCATAGACGCTGATTGAGCGGGACAAGCAGGGTGCGACCGGCTCGGTCGCACCCTGCTTTGCGTTGAGGATGCGGGCGAGGCGGCGGAGCCGGGCGGCATCGGGATTTCACTGAGGCCTGCAAGGCAAATGCCGGACGAGGCTGGCAAAACAGATGCTGATGGAGCCGGGCGAACGGACATTGTGAGCCGCTCCTAATCCTTCTCCCCTCTGAAGTGGCCCTGCGGCTGCACTTGTGGCCAGCATATGGCCGCCTCCACATCTCTTCCGAACCCTGACACCGCACCCGCAGCCGCCGCAAAGGCAGGCAAGGGGCTGCTTGTGCCCATTGCTTTGGGCGGCGTGCTGCTGGTCCTCGCCGCCGCGGGCTGCTGGTTCTACTTCTTCCACATGCGCCACCCGGCGCAGACGCCCCCGGCAGCAGCCGCGCCTGCGCCGGAGACGACGCACTCGGTCGCGCTCGACCCCTTTCTCGTGAACCTGGCCGATCCTTCCGGCGCTGGCGTCAGCTCGAGCTATCTGCGCGTGGTGATGGTGCTGCGCGAGGCCGACCCGGTCCAGAGCGCCTCGGCTAAAAAAAACAAGGAAGCCAAGCCGAAAGAAGGCAAGCCGGGGGATGATCCCGCGCTTGCGGAGCAGACGGCCGAGCTGCGGGACACCGCTTTGGGCGTGCTGTCGTTGCAGCAGCCGGAGCAGCTCCTCTCGCCGCAGGGCAAGGAAACGCTGAAGCAGCAGCTTCTCGCGGCCTTCAACCAGCACGACGCCGACGCAAGAGTGAAGGAAGTTCTGTTCACGGAGTTTCTGGTGCAGCGCTGAGCAGCACGCTGGCGCTGGCGGAGAGAAATCGCCGGGAGTCTGAAGCTGTCTTGAAGAAGAAGTGCTCTTGAAGAATCCGAAGCGGAAGTGAAGGAGAAAGCGAATGGCCGCTGCGCAAATCGTACCTTCGCCGGAGCACTCGCGCGCTTTGCTGGCTCGTGCCGGGGCCTCCGCAGCAGGCGGCGAATCGGCGGCGCAGAGGCCGGGAGAATCGGCAGCGCAGGAAGACGCTGCGGCAAGCGACGGCCTGACGGAGATGGAGCGCCATCCGGCCTGGCATACGCTGTCGCGGCTTCCCGTGGGGCTGGAGGCAGCGATACCGCTGGCGCACTTTCGGGTGCGCGACCTGGTGGCCTTGCGGGTCGGCTCCGTGGCGGAGACGGACTGGCCGGCAACGTCGGACATACCTCTGCTTTGCGGAGCGACGCAGTTGAGCTGGGCGGAATTTGAAGTGGTGGATGGGGAGCTCGCGGTGCGGCTGACGCTACTGGGCTGAAGCGGGTTCCCAGGCAGGTCCCCCAGGGCAGGTTCCGGAGATATTTTCCGGGTGGAAGGCTTATCGCGGCCAGGGGTTT
>JAJZHR010000060.1 GCA_021810815.1 Acidobacteriota bacterium
AGGGGCATCCTCATGACCAGCATTCCGTGGACGGTCATCGGCGCCCTCTTCGCCGCAATGCTGGTTTTTCTGCTTATGATGGACAGTGTCAAAGTTCGTATCTTCCGGGGCTTTGCGATTCGATAAGGATGTGGCCATGAGCTTCAAAAAAGTGTTGATCGCTGTCGATGAGAGCGCGTTCGCGGCGCGCGCTGCGAATGCGGGGATAGAACTGGCGAGATCCCTCGGCGCCGAAGTGGCGTTTGTCACCGTCGTCGATCCTTCCGTTGCGCTCGCCGCTCCGGACTCTGGACTGTCCGCCGATCAATGGATCGCCATGGCCCAGAGGGACGCCAAGGAGTTGCTCGTCGCCTTCCGGGAACGCGCTGCCGCCAAGCCGCCGGCCCTTGAGTTCGTCGAAACAGGCAAACCTGCGGCCAGGATCGTCGAGGTAGCCATCACCTGGCCGGCGGACGTGATCGTGATTGGCACCCACGGCGGCGGCACGGTGAGCAACATGCTGCTCGGCAGCGTTGCCCAGGCGGTGCTGCATCACGCACCATGCCCCGTGCTCGTGGTTCGCGCCCAGGCATAGGAGCAAGGGGCAGCGAATAGAGTTCCAATCTGTGACACCGGTCACAGCCTGCCGCCCCCTGGGCTGCCTAGAGTGCCCTCTATGGATACTTTTCTGCTGCATCGCATCCATTTCGCCTTCACCGTCACCTATCACTACCTGTTCCCACAGTTGACCATGGGGCTCGCCCTGTTGATCGTGGTGCTGAAATTTATAGCCCTCAAAAACAAGGACGAGCGCTACAACCAGGCATCGCGCTTCTGGGCCAAGCTCTTCGCGGTCAATTTTCTGCTGGGCGTGGTGACGGGCATTCCGATAGAGTTCCAGTTCGGCACCAACTGGGCGGAGTTCTCGCGGCGCGCAGGCGGCGTCATCGGACAGCCGCTGGCGATGGAGGGCATCTTCTCCTTCTTCCTGGAGTCCACCTTCCTGGGGCTGTTCCTCTTTGGCGAAAAGCGCCTCTCCAGGCTCGCGCATTTCGGAGCCGCTGCGATGGTCTTCGTCGGATCATGGATCTCCGGCTTCTTCATCATCGTCACCGACGCATGGATGCAGCACCCGGTCGCCTATCATCTGCTGCCCAACGGAACCTACGAGGTCAGCAGCTTCTGGGGGCTGATGCTGAACCCCTGGGCCTGGCTGCAGTACGCCCACAACATGTGCGGAGCGGTGGTGACGGCGGCTTTTGTCATGGCCGCCACAGGAGCGTTCTACCTGCTCGATGGCAAGCATGTGGAATATGGAAAACTCTTCCTCAAGGTCGGCGTCATCGCCGGACTAGCCTCCTGCATTGTGCAGATATTCCCCACCGGCGACCTGCAGGGGAGAGAGGTCGCAAACTCCCAGCCCGCCGCCATGGCCGGGATGGAGGGTCTGTTCCACACGGAAAAGGGGGCCCCGATCGTGCTGCTGGGACAGCCCGACGTGGAGCAGCAGAAGATTGACAATCCGCTGGTCGCGAACAAGGTGCTCAGCTTCCTGATCTACGGCACAACAGCAGCCGAAGTGAAGGGGCTCGACAGCGTGCCGCGCGACCAGTGGCCATCGCCGCTGCCGCTGCTCTTTTACAGCTACCACATCATGGCCGGACTCGGAACCTACTTCGTCGCCGTAATGGCAATCGCCGTGTTCCTGCTGTGGCGCGGCCGGCTCTACACCGCGCGATGGATACTCTGGCCGCTCCTGCTCAGTTTCCCTCTGCCCTACATCGCCAACACCGCAGGCTGGATCACGACCGAGATAGGGAGGCAGCCCTGGCTGGTGTATGGGCTGATGCGCACCTCGCAGGGCTATTCAACCCACGTTTCCGAGGGGAACAGCCTGTTCACCCTGCTCGGCTTCATGGGAATGTACTCGCTGCTTTCGATTCTCTGGGTGGTGATTGTCTACCGCACCATTGAGACCGGGCCGAGTGAGTCCGCGCCAGGTGATGCCGGGCCAAGCGCATCGAAGCCGGGGCACGCAACCCTGACCGCGTAAGCGGAGAGACTTGGGAGAGAGAACATGGGCGCTGTCTGGTTCTGGATCGTCGCTGGGATGCTGGCTCTGTACGTCGTGCTGGACGGATTCGATCTGGGAGTCGGAATCCTGTATCCCCTGCTGGCCCGCAGCGAACAGGATCGAAGGTTCATGCTGCGCTCCATCGGCCCCGTCTGGGACGGCAACGAAGTCTGGCTGCTGGCCGGCGGCGGAACGCTGTTCTTCGCCTTCCCGCTGGTCTACGCCTCCTCCTTCAGCGGCTTCTACCTTCCGCTGATGATCGTGCTGTGGCTGCTGATCCTGCGCGGCGTCGGCATCGAGTTGCGCGGCCACATGGAGAACGAAGTCTGGCGAACCTTCTTCGACGGCATGTTCTTCATCTCCAGCGCTCTGCTGGCCATCTTCTTCGGCGCCGCTCTCGGCAACGTCATCCGCGGAGTTCCCATCGGGCCCGACGGATACTTCTTCCTGCCCCTCTGGACCAACTGGCGCGTTGGCCCTTCGCCGGGCATTCTGGACTGGTACACCGTCCTCGGCGGCGTGGTCGCGCTGGTCGCCCTGGCGCACCATGGCGCACTCTGGATCGCCATGAAGACCACCGACGGCCTGGAGCGCCGCGCCCTTCGTGCCGCCAAACTCCTGTGGCCTGTGCTGCTCATCGTCGCTCTGCTGAGCCTGCCAGCCACGGTCGCTGTGCGGCCCTCGTCGCTGGCAAACTATCGCGCGCATCCGGCGCTGTTCCTCATCCCCGCTCTGGTGCTCGGCTCGCTGGAGGGGACGGCCTACTTCCGAGCGAAGGCGCAGCCGGGAAAAGCCTTTCTGTCCTCCTGCGTCTTCATCGTCCTGATGCTGACGGGCGCGGCCGCAGGCCTGTACCCCGCTCTGCTTCCCTCCTCCATCTCGTCGGCGCAAGACATCACCATCTCCCAGGCGCTGGCGGGCCAGCATTCCGTCCGTGTGGGGCTGGTCTGGTGGATCTTTGGTATTCTGCTGGCCGCGCTCTACTTTTTCACGTCCTATTGGCTTTTTCGCGGCAAGGTGACCGAAGGGTCCGACTACAGCCACTGAAGCGGTCTCCGACGAGGAGCCGCGGGAGGTCTCTTGGGAACTATTCTCGCCGTCAACAGCGGCTCGTCCACGCTCAAATTCGCCTTCTACTCCAACAGCACGGATGGGCAGACGGTTCTGTTCGACGGAAACGCGGACGGCATCGGCAACGACGGCGGTACCATGGTCATCCGGGACAGCCACGGAGCGCGTGTCGACGCCGCCCGCAGCCGCTACGACTCCCAGCCGCAGGTGCTGGAGCACGTCGTCGAGCACATGCGGAAGCTCGCCCCCTCCATGGTGGTCGATGCAGTCGGCCACCGCGTTGTGCATGGCGGGCCAGAGCTCACCACGCACCAGCGCATCACGCCAGAGGTCATCCGCGCACTCGAGCGCAATGTGCAGTTCGCTCCGCTGCATATCCCCCCGTCCCTCGCCTTGATTCGCGCCACCGAGGAAATCTATCCCGGCACGCCGCAGTTCGCCTGCTTCGACACCGCCTTCCACCGCACGCTTCCAGAGGCTGCCTTTCGCTACGCTCTGCCGGCCCGCTTTTCGCAGCATGGCGTGCGCCGCTACGGCTTCCATGGCCTCTCGTACGAGTCCATCGTGCGCACTCTGGGAGCCGCGCTGAAGCCGCGCACCGTGATCGCCCACCTGGGCAGCGGTTCCAGCGTAACGGCCGTCCTCGACGGCAAGTCCGTGGACACCTCCATGGGGCTGACGCCCACCGGCGGCATTCCCATGGGCAGCCGTCCCGGCGACCTGGACCCCGGCGTCGCCATCTTCCTCATGCGCAACGGAGACCTGAACCCCGACCACTTGGAGAGAATGCTGAACCATGAGTGCGGCTTGAGAGCTCTGGCGGGAACCTCCGACATGCGCGTGATCGAGTCCCAGGCGGATGAGGGTGCCAGCGACGCTCTGCTGGCAATCGAAATCTTCTGCCGGTCGATTGCCAAGACCATCGCCAGCTACGCGTCGGTTCTGGGCGGGCTGGATATGCTGGTGTTCGCAGGCGGCATCGGCGAACACAGCTCCCGCGTGCGCTCGAATGTATGCAACCGGCTGGCTTTCTTGGGAATAGAACTCGATCCGGCCTGCAACGCAGCCTCCGCGCCCCTGATTTCGACCCCGGCCCGCCGCTGCGTGGTGCGCATCGTGGCAAGCCGCGAGGAAGAGCAGATCGCGCACCACGCAGCGTGTTTGCTTGGCGCCTGAGGCCCCTCGCTTCCACCTTCACCTTGAAAAGCTATCTGCCTCGCGCATAAGGGCTTTCTGCTTGCCCTGAGACTTGATGGCCCTTTCCGCAGGGATTTTGTGATGCAGGTCACACGTCTTTGTGCTCTGCAACACTGCGCAGAGTGCTTCTCCGGCAGGAAACTCATAGCCGAAGGAGAACGTTATGCCAAATCCGCTCGAACAGGTGTTCAACACCGGCTGCCTCGCCGCCCCGGACAAGATTGTGGTGGCCACTGATCTGACGGACATCCAGTTCCTGCTGCCGCATGCGATTGCCCAGGCGAAGACCTCCCACGCCTCCCTGCACATCCTCCACGCGATTCATACCAACGAGGTGTTCGTGCCCGAATCCGGCATGGTCCCTTTCATCGACCCGGTGAAGGCAGCTCGTGACGCCCGGGTGGAAATGGAGGTTATCGCCCGGCAGGTGCGCGCGAACGACGTCGAATGCTCCACTGCGGTTCGGCATGGCGTTCCAGCGGACGTGATCGCGGAGATGGTCGGCGAAATCGGAGCGGGCAGGGTTATCATCCGCACGCACGGCCGAACGGGACTCAAACGCCTGTTCCTCGGGGCGACGGCACTCGAAATCCTCAAGAAGGTGGAGGTGCCCGTCTGCACCATTGGGCCCCACTGCCCTGCTCCCGCGGCCTCCGGCATTCGCTCCGTTCTGCATCCCACTTCGCTTGGGCCGGATTGCCGCGTCAGCTCGCGCCTGGCTCTTGATCTGGCCCAGAGCTACCGCGCGGAGTTGACCCTTTTGCATGTGCTCACCAACGACTTCGCCGCCAGACCCTATCTTGAACCGCTGCACGCCGTCCAGAGGCTCGAATCGCTGCTTCCATCCAGCGTAGGCGACCTGTGGACACCGGTGCGCACGCGGCTCGTCCCGGGCGATTTGCGCGACGAGATACTCTTGGCGGCGCAGGAGACGCATGCGGATTTGATTGTGCTGGGAATCAGCATCCCCGATTCCGTGTGGAAAGGCGGCAGCGGCGAGACCGCGTACGCCATCGTAGCCTCCGCCGGCTGCCCGGTGCTCTCGTTCCGCACTCCTGCAAGCCGGCTTGACGTCGAGGAGATCGATCGGGATCTGTGCTCGGTTGCCATCCGGCTCTAGCAGCTTGAGGCTGCATCCGGCTCGGGTGAGTCAGGGCATCTTTGATCAAATCCGGTTTTGCAGGGGCGGGACTTTCGTCCCTCCGTAATTGGCTGAGAATACGCCGTGCTTTAGCCCCTGAGGGAATAGCAGAGGAACTCGAATCAGAGGCTTCTCAAAAGGACATTGCTGTAGCTTGACTGCCGAGTCAGCGTTTGGCAGGCAGAGTAAGGGTTCGCGGGGGAAAGGACATGCTATGAACAACATTTCAGCGGCAAGCGATCCGGGGATTGGCAACCAGGTGAGGCTCGGAACCACAAGAGTGCGTTTCGAACACATTCTTGTCTGCACTGATTTCTCTCCCGGTGCCAAGGCGGCCCTCGATGTGGCCATCTCGCTGGCGAAGCAATTCGATGCTTCGCTCTTCCTCGTGAACGCGGCTGCTCCGCTGGTTTATCCTGTCGGAGCTGATCCTGTGATGCCAGAGTTGTTGGAAGCCAATCTCGATGGCGCGCGCGCCAGGATGAAGCGCCTGATCGCACGACAGCCTGCCCTGAGGTCCATCAAGCACGAAGGGATTGTCTCGTATGTCAGCGCGGTGGAGCTCATCAACCAGCTCACACGGGAAAAGAACATCAACCTCATCGTGACCGGATCCCACAGCGCACATGGGCTGGAGAAGCTCCTTCTGGGATCTTTCGCTGAGACGGTTCTCCGGAACGCGATTTGCCCGGTGCTCGTGGTTGGTCCGCATTGCAGACGAACACCCCATCCTTTCCGCTCCATTGTCTTTGCCACTGGACTTCGGCCTGACTCTCAGCGTCCCGCGCAATACGCCTCCGCGATCGCAGAGGAGCTGAATGCCCGGCTGACGCTTCTCCATGTCGCGAAAAAGAGGCCACCTATTCCGGGAGAAGCCCCCGAACTGCTGGAAGAGCGCCTGGCAGACTCGCTTCGCAGCCTTCTGCCTCCCGATGCCGAGCTCTGGTGCAAGCCCAAGGTGCTGATAGCATTTGGGGACGCGAGCAACGAGGTGTTGAATGCGGCTGCGGCCGAGGCCGCCGACCTGATCGTTGTAGGAATCCATGAACCCACACCGCTTGCCGATCATGCGCCCTGGTCAACCATGTCCCAGATCATCCACGGCGCAACCTGCCCGGTGCTGGGAGTCCGAGAGCATCTCGGCTGAAGCTGGATCTTCGCTCCTCCGGTTGCAAACTTCGAGAGCGCCTGCTGCTGCTGTTCGCCGACAAGCCGATCAGGTTCATCCAAAACGTTGTGGCGCACCCCGGATCGGCGGCATGAAACTACGAACCGTCCTTCTCGCGCTCTGCATGGCGATTCCTCCTGCGGCCTGGGCGCAGGCAGCCTGCCCTGCCCGCGATGCGGTAACCGATGCCGCGACCGACCAGCCATCGCTGCAGGCTTCCGCCTACCTGGCGCGAGCAGCCAGATCCACCGCGCGCCGTGAACTGGACAAAAGATTCACGCAGCGATTCCTGCTGGATCGCATCTACGCTCCTTGCTCCTTCGCTCTGCTCTGGACGATCCAGGGAAAGCCCACGCCGCAGGCCATCGCCGTGATGCAGCAGTTCGAGATGGCCCGGCAGAAAGGGCTGCGCCCCGGGGACTATGGCTGGCCGGCATGGAGCGTTCGCGCGGCCGCGCTGCAGGGCCCGGGAAAGACCCCGCTTGCGACGCGGCTTGCACAGTTTGACCTCGGTCTTACCTCGGCTCTTCTCCGCTTCCTGTGCGACTTGAGCACGGGCCGCGTGGATCCGCGCACTTTGAAGGTTGGCCTCGATGTGCGCCCGCAAGTGGAGTCGATGGCATCCTACATCCCGGCCCGGATCGCAGGCAGCTCCGATGTAGCCGCCGCCATCCAGCAGGTAGAACCTTCCTCGGAGCGCTATCTCAGGATAGAAGCGGAGTTGGATCGCTACCTGGCCCTGGCCGCAACCGGAAATATCGCCCTGCCCCCTTTCCGGAAGACGATCCGGGCGGGAGACGCGCTGGAATGGCTGCCGCAATTGGCGACGCGCCTGAAAAAGGTGGGAGACTTGCCGAGCGATTTCGACGCTGGCCCTCCTCCCTTCCTTTATCAGGGATCGCTGGTGAATGCGGTGATGAGCTTCCAGCAGAGGCACGGCCTGGAGCCGGACGGAGCCATTGGCCCTGCGACTTACCAGCAACTCCTTGTCCCTCTCAATCAACGCGCGATGCAGCTCGCTTTGACGCTCGAGCGCTGGAGGTGGGTCCCACGCCCTTTCACAGAGCCTCCCATCGTGGTCAATATCCCGGAGTTCATCCTGCGCGCCTACGACCAGCGAAGACAGGTTGTCCTGCGCATGCCCGTCATCGTCGGCAGAGCCTATCGCAAGCGCAGGCGCACCCCCATCTTCGAAGGCAAAATATCCTCCGTGATCCTGCGGCCCTACTGGAACGTTCCGCTCGATATCCAGCAAAATGAAATCGCTCCGAAGCTGGCGAAGAACCTTGATTATCTCGAGAAGAATTCATTCGAGGTGCTGGACGCGCGCGGCACCATCCTCAACGCGGCCCCCGCCAGCCTCTTGCCGGGAATACGCAACGGCTCGCTGAAGGTGCGCCAGGTTCCCGGGCCCGAGAATTCGCTCGGCCTGATCAAGTTCGTCTTCCCGAACAGCTATAGCGTTTATATGCACGGCACACCCGAGCAGGTTTTGTTCGGGAAGTCGCGCCGCGACTTCAGCCACGGATGCATCCGCGTGGAAGACCCCGTCTCCCTGGCTGTCTGGGTGCTGCGGCAGCAGCCCGACTGGCCCCGCGACCGCATTGAAGCCGCCACGGCAGGCGAGGAGACGATCACCATTCCGCTTCAGAGTCCCATCCCGGTGCTCATCCTCTACGGAACGGCCCTGGTGGAGGAGGATGGCAAAGTGCATTTCTTCCAGGACATCTACGGCTATGACCTCACTCTGGAACGAGCTCTGGATCGCATCTCCGCAGAGCGCGCGGCGCGTCGCAGCTTCTGAAACACACGACAACGCCGCGCGGCTGGTTGCAACCTAAAGCCTCGCCCCCATCGCGTCCCTCATATGGCCGGGTGCCCCATCCTCGCGGCGCTTTTGCCGCAGGGTGGGGTATCGCGCAGCGCGCGACCGTCTTCACCAGCCCAGAGCAACCAGCGCCTCGCCCTGAGCAGCTGAGCAGCAAAGCATCAACCCTTCCCTAAATCCCCGCTCCCATCGCGTCGCTCATCAGCGATGCAATCGCGGCCGAGGTCATGCGCGTCAGGGCAGAGTCCGCGCGGCTGGTGAGAATGATCGGAACGCTCGCTCCCACCACGATGCCTGCCAGCCGCGCTCCTCCCAGGTACTCCAGTTGCTTGGCCAGCATGTTGCCGGATTCCAGGTCTGGAACCACAAGCACGTCCGCTTCTCCCGCCACGCGCGATGTGAGCTGCTTGATCTTTGCCGCCTCGTGGCTCACCGCCGTGTCAAACGCAAGCGGCCCGTCCAGGATGCCGCCGGTGATCTGTCCGCGCTCCGCCATCTTGCAAAGCGCCGCAGCGTCCACCGTGGACGCGATCTTGGGGTGGACCGTCTCCACTGCGGAGAGAATGGCCACCTTCGGCATTTGGACTCCCATCACATGGGCAAGGTCGATCGCATTCTGCACGATATCGACTTTGTCCTCCAGGGACGGGGCGATATTGATCGCAGCATCCGTGATCAGCAGGCTGCGCGCATAGGCAGCGGTCTCCATCACAAAAATGTGGCTGACGCGCCGGGCGGTCCGCAGCCCCTTGTCTCTCGACAGAACGGGGCGCAGAAATGCGTCCGTGTGCAGGCTGCCCTTCATCAGTCCCGCTGCCTGACCAGAGCGGCAGAGTTGCACGCAGATGGTCGCAGCCTGATCCGCA
>JAJZHR010000061.1 GCA_021810815.1 Acidobacteriota bacterium
CATCGGCGAGTACAGCGCGAAGTATGAGAAGGCGTTCTTCGAGGACATGGAGTCGCTTGGGATCGAGCGGCCGGAGCATATTGCGCGCGCGACGGAGCATATTCCGGAGATGGTGGAGCTGATCCAGGCGCTGGCGGCGAAGGACATTGCGTACCAGACGGAGGACGGGTCGTGGTACTTCCGCATCGCGCGGTTCCCGGAGTACGGCAAGCTGTCGAAGAAGGATTTCGAGGGGATCGAAGACGGCGCGCGCGTGGATGTGGACGAGTATGAGAAGGACGCGGCGCGGGACTTTGCGCTGTGGAAGGCTCCGAAGCCGGGAGAGCACCACTGGGACACGGCGCTGGGAGCGGGGCGGCCGGGATGGCACATCGAGTGCTCGGCGATGGCGATGCGCTACCTGGGAGCGGACATCGACCTGCATGCGGGCGGCGAAGACCTGATGTTTCCGCACCACGAGAATGAGATTGCGCAGTCGGAGTGCGCGACGGACAAGCCTTTCGCGCGGCACTGGATGCATGTGCGGTTCCTGCTGGTCGAGGGGAAGAAGATGTCCAAGTCGGAGGGCAACTTCTATACGCTGCGCGACCTGCTGCTGAAGGGGCACAAGGCTTCGGCGATACGGTTTCTGCTGGTTTCAGTCCCCTATCGGCACCAGCTCAACTTCACGTTCGATGGGCTGACGGAGAGCACGAACGCGATCGAGCGGCTGCGTACTTTCTATCAGCGGCTGAAGCATGGGAAGTGGGCGGAGTCGGCTGCGGACGGGGCAGGCAGCGATGCGGATCTGGCGGGGCAGATCAGGGCGGCGGGAGAGAAGTTCACCGCGGCGCTTGAGAACGATCTGAACACGGCGGAGGCGCGGGCGGCGGTGTTCGACATGGTGCGCGCGGTGAATTCGGCGGCGGACGCGGGCGGCCTGTTGAAGAGCGAGGTGGACGCTGCTCTGGGCGTGCTTGCGCTGTTTGACGGTGTGTTCGCTGTGCTGGAGGACAAGGACGCTGCGATCACGCGGTCGGCGCTGGAGTGGGCCGAGCGCGAAGGCCGCATGGGAGAGGCTGCGCCGGAGTTGCTGGCGAATCTGGCCCTGTCGGACGAGCAGATCGAGGCTCTGATCGAGGAGCGGAACATGGCGCGCAAGCAGCGGAATTTTGCGCGGGGCGACGCGATTCGCAAGGAACTGACGGAGAAGGGCGTGCTGATCGAGGATTCGAAAGAGGGCGTTCGCTGGAAGCGGAAGTAGAGGTTTGGGCACCGTGAATTCGTGTGCCCCACATCTCGCTTTTGAGCTGTGGATTCGCTGCGAGTCCCGCCCCCAGGATGCGAGCGGCTAACTCTCGACCGCAAGCTCCTCATCGCGCCCTGTCGCAACGGTCTTCGTCTTCGAGGCCGTGACGAGGGCTACGGCGAGCAGGACGATTCCCATCCCCGCGTACTCCATCGGCACCAGCCGCTCGCCGACGAAGACGGCCCCCAGCAGCACCGCGACCACAGGGTTCACATACGCGTAGGTGGCAGCCTTCGCCACCGGAACATGGTGGAGCAGGTAGATGTAGGCGCTGAATGCCACCAGCGAGCCGAAGATCGCCATGTACACAATCGCGATCACGGCGGGCCGCGTCCATTGGGCTGTTTCCCATGCGCCCGCCCCGGTGGCAATGCTCAGGTCCACAACTCCAGCCACCAGCATCTGCCAGGCCGACGCCACAAACGGGTCCACCTTCAAAGCGAACCTCCGCGAAGCCACTGATCCCACCGCCCAGCTTATCCCGGCGATCATCAGGATCGCGAAGCCCAGCACCTTGCCCGAGCTGGGGATCAAGTACGGGGCTCCGACCTGCGGCGGGCTGTGCGGCGACATCGTCCGCAAGGAGGGCGACAGCAGCACCAGCAGCCCAGCGAAGCCCAGCAGAATCCCCAGCCACCCAAGCCGGTTCAGCCGCTCTCCACCGGGCAGGAAAATCTCGATCAGAGCGACGAACAGAGGCACCACGGCCATCACCAGCGCCGCCATGCCGGAGTCCACCGTCCGCTCGCCCCACACGAGCAGCACATTGTTCCCGGTCAGCAGGAGAACGCCCACCAGCGACAGCCGCAGGAACTCTGCCCAGCTAACCCGCAGCCGCACCCCGCGCCACCAGCAGATCAGGAACATGGTGGGCGCGGCCAGCAGGAAGCGCAGCCCACTCACCATTGGCGGCGAAAAATACAGCCCCGCATAGTGCATCCCAAGGTAGGTGGATCCCCAGAACACGTACACGCAGAAAAACGCTATCCCAAGGGCCAGCCGGCCGGGGTGCTTGTCTGCATTCTCGTTTGGGGATGTCATACGTTTGGGGATGTCATAAGGAAAAGTTCCGCGTTTCATCTTAGCCCCCCCGCCGAAGGGGCACGGTTGAACAGGCTGGGGAAAAGCACCCCACCCAGCGCCAGATGCGGTGCGAGGATGGGGCACTCGGACAATGGGCACCCGACAATGGGTGCCCGGCAGGAAGCAGAAACAGGCTGATCGAGTGCAGCCTTACTGCACGGTGACTGCGACGTTGGCCGTGTGGGTTACGGGCACGCCTCCGACGGTCGCAATGCCGGTGACGACCACGGTGTAGCTGCCCGACGGTGTTCCGGTATTGGAGTAGTTGACGGCGAGGGAGCTAGCCTGCGATGTTGCTGCGGTGTAGCCGGAGTTTCCAGCGTAGGCGGCGGTGATGGAATAGGTTCCCTTGACCGTGAAGGCATTGGTGAGCGTTGCGACACCGGAGGAGTTGATGGTGGCGGCCGCTCCGAGATTGGCTCCATTGGACAAAAACTGGACGGTGCCTGTCGGGGTTCCCGATGAGCCGCTGACGGTGGCTGTCAGGGTTACGTTCTGGGCTGTGGTGGCTGGATTGGGAGAGGCTGCCACCGTGACGACAGGTGTGGCCAGTTGTGGAGTGGTGGGGGTGCTGCTGCCTCCTCCGCCGGGGCTGCAGCCGATCAGGATGCCGCTGGCAGCGGCAAAGATCAGGATGGAGAAGAGCGCGGGGCGGCCGCGCCTGGGAAGCAGTATGAGGAATGCGAAAGCGACAAAGGCAGCTCCTCCAGTTGCGCCGAAGAGCATTGGCCTGGTGTTGGCTGCCGAGCCGACGGGCATTTGGAGATGCGGAGCGGTTGTGGCGAGGGTGAGCGTAGCGGCTCCAGAAGCGGTGACAGACGATGGGGTGATGGAGCAGGTGGTCTCGGCCAAGGCGGAAGGGACGGTGCAGGATAAAGCGACTGGTCCGACGTAGCCGTTGATGCCTGTGACGGTGATGGTGGAGGTGTTGCCCGTGGAGCTTCCGGAAGCGAGCGAGATCGGGGTTGCGGAGAGGGAGAAATCCTGCGCGAACGCGGCCACGGTCAGCGTTGCGGCGGAGGAGGTGGAGGAGTTGAAGTTGGCGTCCCCGGTGTAGACGGCTGTGATCGCGTAGGCTCCGGGGGCGAAGGCCTGATTCGAGAGGGTGGCGACTCCACTGAAGAGAGCGACGGGCGCGCCGAGGTTGGCTCCGTTGGACTGGAACTGGATGTTGCCGGAGGGGGGCGTCGCTCCGGTCGGCACGGTGAGGGTCGCAGTGAGGTTCACGGTCTGCGCAGTAGTGATGGATGCTGCGCTGAGGGTTGCCACAGGGGAGAGCGTTGCCTTGGCAACGGTGACGCTCTGTCCGGTGGAGACCGCCGGGGCGTAGTTCAGGTCGCCTGAGTACTTGGCCGTGACAGTGGCTGCGCCAGCCGAGAGGTAGAGGGACTCGGTTGCATCGCCTGCGGCGAGGGTCTGGCTTGCGCCGAGGTTCGCTGTGCCGGAGAGGAGTTGGACGGTTCCGGTGGAGGTGCCGGCGTTGCCCGTCACCGCGACCGCGAAGTCAACAGGCGTGATGGTGGTGAAGTTCGACCCGGTGACGCTCAGAGCGACCGTGGGGGTGGCGGCGCTAACGGCGGCGGAGGCCCAGTTGGAGAGGAGTTGGACAACGTCCACGGAACCGAGGCCAGTCGCCTCGTCATATCCGGGCTTGACTTCATATCCAGCAAGGCCGCCGGTGAGCGTGGTCGGCGCGGCATTGCTGTTGTTGCACATGCTGGGCGTCGCTACCGAGCAGGAAGACACGCCACTGGTGGAGACAGTGACATCATGGAAGATGGTGGCTGAGGCAGCGCCGCTGGCAAGGCCATAGAGCCTGGGGTTGAGATTGCCCTGGGCGGAGCCGATCTTCTGGTTCAGCAGGGCGGCGACACCAGCCCAGTCCGGGGCAGCAGCCGAGGTGCCGGAGGATATCAGGAACGAGTTGACGCAATCGACGCCAGCAACCGCCTCGCAACTGTAGTATCCATCATGTGCCGAGGCGGAGAAGGAGACATCCGGAGTGTAGCGACCCTGCGTCCCCGGAACCCCGTTGCCCGACTGGTAGGAGGGTGTGGGGATATACACGCTAAATCCGCCGCCGGAGGCAGCCATCTGCATTACAGTCTGGTTGCTGGCGTTCACGGTTTCGGGCTCGTTCCAAGCACCCTCCGGGATGTAGCCGAGCGCACTCGCGTTCCCTGCGCCGTTGCTGCTCGACCAGTACAGGGACGCATTGGCGGTGTCGTTGAACTCCGTGCCTCCAGTGCAGGTGACATAGCCGGAGGCGCACAGCACGTTGGCGGTCAACTGCGGGGTTGCGGGGGGCGTCGCGCTCGCCGAATAGCATCCATCCGCGCCTGAGTCTCCGGAGGAGACGAAGATGGAGATGCCCTCGGCCGCGCCCTGCTGGGCGAGAGTGTTCAACTGCTGGGCATAGTTCAGCGAACTGACAGCCTCGCAGGAGCCGTAGCTGATGGAAAGCACATTCGCGCCGAGGGAGGCGTGCTGGTCGATGGCATACTGGCTAGCAATGTCCACACCGTCCATCGTCGCAGTGGAGGCGCTGACGACCAGAACGGTTTGCGCTCCGGGGGCGATGGAGCCTGCGCGCGTCACGTCCAGCGTCTGTTCATCCTGATCGCCTGTGTCCGTGCCTCCCGGACCCGCCGCAGGGCCGGGGTCGATGCCACCTGTGGGGATGATCACGGTGGGCTGGGGAAAGGTGACTCCGGTGAAGGTCTGGAAGTCGGTGATGTCCTGGGTGTATACCCTCGACTTGCCGGCAATCGCAATGAGCTGCCCAGTGCCGTTGGTGCTGGTGGAGGTGTTGCTGACGTTGTATATCTTTGCGAAGTCCCTGGGGGTGACGATATAGGAGCAGCCATTGGCGCCGCCACAGTTGAAAGAAAACTGCGGCTTTCCACCGCTCATGGGAACGACTGTCTGCATATGCTGGGGTGCCAGCTCATGCGTGGAAAGGCCCATGAAGCCGGAGATGGCAGGGCGCAAGGCGACGGGCACCAGCGGCTCCGTGGAGATGGAAATGCGGGCTTTGCCGCTGGGCATGGTTCCGTAGGAGTGGAAGCTGGTTCCGAGGGCCGCGCCGACCTGGGCGGCGGTTCCGCTGAAGGTGATCCACAGTTTGGAGCGCGAGACGCCCTGGACGGCAAGGCCCTGGCTGGCGAGCCACGCGGAGATGGCGTCAATGTCGTGCTGGCTTGCGCCGAAGCGCTCGCCAATCTCGTCGGCGGTGAGCCAGTGGTGGTACAGCGGAGAGGCGGTATCCTGCTGGTCATGCGTCCACTGGTCAAAGGCTTGCTGGCGCTCTGGTGAGCGGCGGAGCACGACGCCGAGGTTGTCCAGGTGCAAGTCCGGGGCCACGGGGCCAGTGTCCTCCTCTGGCCGCGCCCATGCCGGAAGGTGGCCGCTCACCTCGGCCCGCATGGTTGCGTCCACCGAGTCCACGACAAGGTTGGGGGCCTGGGCACGAGCGTTCGAGGCGGTCGAGAATGCAAGGACAAGGAGGCACGCAGGAAGCGCGCGGAGAAATAGCGATCGAAACATGGCGATCTCCGAACCAAGGCAGGAGCACCGCCTGCCCAAGCTAGTGGACACATATTCTTTATGGAGCACTGCCGTTTTATCACGCAGCGCCAAGTTGAGACAAGGAATTCCTGAGGCCAAAGTGGTTTATTTTGGCGAAGATATTATGTCCCCTCCTGCTGAATGGCATGGCTTCAGCAGCAAAGGTTCAGCAGCGTCTGTGCCCAGCTGGGTACGAAAGGCTCCCATGTCTCAGAATCAAGAAATGGGGCACTCGAATTTGTGGTGGGCGTGATTTGTGTTTGGCAAAAGGGGGAGCCTGGATTGGCCCTTTGGGTTGGTTTCCGGCTATACTTGCGGCCAAAGGCCCCCTGCGATGCGCACGCACTCCATTCCGGCCTGCCTTCATTCCCGCGGCTGGTGCGGCTCCCGCAGCCACCAGATGCCGCGCAAGCACCTGCGCGTGCTGCCCAGCCTGACACGACCTAGCCTCTACAGCGGCGACTAGTCCACCCCGGCACCGCTGTAGCAAGCGCCATCAGGCCGCCTTTGGCCGCCCGTCCTGCTCGCAGCAGAGACGCGGCGAACGGCAGATGATCCGCCGCCAAAGGCACTGGCACAGGCTCCTATGAACCACAGGCTCCAACGAATACAGGCTCCAGCTATACAGGCTTGAAGCCAGGATTCCAGGGGGCCAAGGTTCTACGCAGGTTCTACGCAGCCAGACTTCGAGGGGAATGTTTCCCCGCAAGCAACCGCCCGGAAAGGCAGGCACCGCCATGAGCACCACACTTGCAACCGAGAATTCCTTTCGCACTGTCAGCGACGCTGTTTACGCAGAGTTTGGACCGAGGATCAACGGGCCGCTGCCCGGGCCGGTCGCGGTGAAGATCGTGGAGGGCGACGACCACTACATTTCGCCCAGCTATACGAGGTCGTATCCGCTGGTGGCGAAGCGGGGCCGGGGAACGCGGGTGGAGGACGTGGACGGGAATGAGTTCCTGGACTTTGCGACAGGGATCGCCGTGACCTCGACGGGGCATTGCCATCCGGAGGTGGTGAAGGCGATCCAGGAGCAGGCGGCGGAGCTGATCCACATGTCTGGCACGGACTTCTATTACGAGGGGATGGTGCGGCTGGCGGAGCGGCTATCGGCGGTGGCGCCGATGCGGGGGCCGCACAAGTTCTACTACGGCAACTCCGGCGCGGAGGCGGTGGAGTGCGCGATGAAGCTGGCGCGCTATCACACGGGCAGGCAGAACTTCATTGCGTTCTACGGGGCGTTCCACGGGAGGACGATGGGGGCGCTGTCGCTGACGGGGTCGAAGCCGCAGCAGAAGCGGAGGTTCGCTCCGTTTGTGCCGGGGGTGACGCATGTGCGCTACCCGTATGCGTATCGCGGATGCAGCGGAGGTCCGCAGGAGCAGGAGGCGTTTGCCCTGGGCTGCGCGCGGTTTATCGAGGAGAAGCTGTTCAAGACGACGCTGCCGCCGGAGGAGGTGGCAGCGATCATCGTGGAGCCGATCCAGGGCGAGGGAGGGTACGTGGTGGCTCCGAGCAGCTTCATGCAGGAGCTGCGGCGGATCTGCGACCGGCACGGGATTCTGCTGATTGTGGATGAGGTGCAGTCGGGCGCGGGACGGACGGGCAAGTGGTGGGCGGTGCAGCACTCGGACGTGGAGCCGGACATGGTGTGCATTGCGAAAGGCATCGCCAGCGGAATGCCGCTGAGCGTGTGCATGACGCGGGAGGAGATCATGGACTGGAAGCCGGGGTCGCATGCTTCGACCTTTGGCGGGAATCCGGTGGCGATTGCGGCGGCGCTGGCCACGATGGACGTGATCGAGCGCGAGGGGCTGGCCAATGCCGCGTCGCTTGGAGCGAAGATGCAGGAGCGGGCGCAGACGTGGCTGGCGAAGCACGCCATGGTGGGGGACGTGCGCGGACGCGGCATGATGATCGGCATCGAGATCGTGAAGGACAAGGCAAGCCGCGAGCCTGTGGGGGCGGTGCGCGACCGGATTGTGGAGCTGGCGTTCGAGCGCGGGCTGCTGGTGCTGGGCTGCGGAGAGACGACGATCCGGCTGGCGCCGCCGCTGACGCTGAAGCCGGAAGAGGCAGCCATTGCGCTGGATATTCTGGAGGAGTGCATTGCGGTGGCGGATCGGGAAGTGCGCGGCAAGTAGAGCAAAGACGAATTGCGGGTGCAGAGGGAATGTTCCGCGAGCAGGCTGTTGAGGATTTTTGGACGCACGAGCGTTCGAAGGGATTCTTCGACCTGAGTGCGCCTCGCTGGATGCGAGCGGGGCGCGCGGATTCAAATCTTCGAGGGTTAGATGTGGTCGCCTTCGCTGCCGAGATCGCCGACCCGCTTGCCGACGAGCCACACGTAATGGAACCCGGAGGCCGTGGTCAATCCCACGGTTGCCCACAGCGCCGCCTGCCGCACCTCCATCAGCGCGCAGGGGCCGTAGAAGCGCGACAGCAGCGTGGTGGTGAGCGCGAGAATCTGCGCGAGGGTGTTGGCCTTGCCCAGCAGGCTCGGCTTAAAGTTGCGAAGGCCCACGGTGACGAACAGCAGCGTACACACCATCAAGATGATAATGTCGCGCCCCAGAACCAGGACGGTGATGTACCTGCGGATGAGGCCAGCATGCGCCAGCACGACGAACAGGGTGCTCAGCAAGAGCTTGTCTGCGATGGGATCAAGGTATTGCCCCAGCTTGGTGCCTTGCTTCCACCGGCGCGCGATCAGGCCATCCAGGCCGTCGCTGATGCCGGCGAGCACAAAGAGGAAAAAGGCGGTCTTGAAATGGGCGTCGAGCACCGCGATCACCAGGAACGGGATCATGCACAGACGGAGGAGCGTCAACTGATTGGGCGTCGCGCGAAGTTGGCTGAGCACGTTCGAGGCTTTCCTGTCGGCATCGCCACATGTCCGCTAGCCGCCACACTATCGTAGCGCAAATACGTCGGCCTGCCTTCCTGCGTTCCCCTGGGTTGCCCTTCCGCACCGCTCGATTTACACTGGAGCAGTTCGTGGCGGGTTTCCTCCCCGCTTTGCAGGCGCGTAGCTCAGTTGGTTAGAGCGCTACCTTGACACGGTAGAGGTCAGGAGTTCGAGTCTCCTCGTGCCTACCAAAATTTCTTATAAAGCAAGTGACTTGGAACATCGGGCCAGGGAAGGCTCATGTTCCGAGGGTGCTGAAGGGTGCGGAGTTTCCGCACCCTTCTCGTTTTCCGGGGCCGGTCAGGAGAATTCCAATAGCTACTTGAGAGTTCCAATGGCTGATTGAGCGTTCCAATGGCCTCCTGGAGCCATCGATCCCGAGGCTATTTCGCAGGGTCATAGTTCAAGTTCTGACCGAG
>JAJZHR010000062.1 GCA_021810815.1 Acidobacteriota bacterium
TTTCCCTTGCGGATCGCAAGCGCAGCCGTTCCGGAGTCCCGCTTGTCAGAATCCTGCTTGTCAGCATCCCGCTTCTTCGCCGCCCCACAGGACACGAATGGCCATTGTTGAGTTGCAGCATGTTGCGAAAGCCTACGACAAGAAAATCGCCGTCGCCGACTTGAGTTTCTCCATCGAGCCGGGCACCATGTTCGGTCTTCTGGGGCCGAACGGCTCGGGCAAGACCTCCAGCATCCGCATGATGATCGGCATCACCGTTCCCGACTCCGGCACGGTCCGGCTGTTCGGCGAGCCTTTCACGCGCAAGAGCCTGAAGCGCGTCGGCTATCTGCCGGAGGAGCGCGGACTCTACAAGAAGATGAAGGTGCTCGACCAGTTGGTGTTCCTCGGCCAATTGCACGGCCTGGACGCTCATGTGGCGAAGAAGCGGTCGCTTGCGTGGTGCGAGAGGATGCAGATCACAGAGGCGATCCACAAGAAGACCGAGGAGCTTTCGAAGGGAATGCAGCAGAAGATCCAGTTCATCGCTGCGCTGCTGCACGAGCCGGACCTGATTATCATGGACGAGCCCTTCAGCGGCCTGGATCCGGTGAATGCGTCGCTGCTGCAGGACACGCTGGTGGAGCTTTGCAAGTCGGGCAAGGCTGTGCTGTTCTCAACCCACCGCATGGATCAGGTGGAGAAGATGTGCGACGCCATCTGCCTGATCCACCGGGGGAAGACGGTGCTGAGCGGAGGGATGCGCGAGATCAAGGCTCGCTACCCGCGCGACCGCGTGCTGATGCATTTCCAGGGAGACAACTCCTTTCTGCGCAATCCGATGATCGCCCGCGCCAAGGAATACAACGGCATGGCGGAGATTCTGCTGAACGCGGGGGCCGACCCTCAACTGCTGCTTGCGGAGGCGATGATCGGAGCGCGCATCCACCGATTCGAGGTGAAGGAGCCGACCCTCGAAGAGATCTTCATTGAAGTGGTGGGAGGCAACGTCGATGCATAACGTATGGCTGATCGCGAAGCGCGAATACATGGAGCGCGTCACCACCAAGGGCTTTCTGATCATGACGATCCTCATTCCGCTGCTGATGGGCGGCGGCCTGCTGCTCAGCGCCAAGCTCTCCAGCAAGGCGAAGTCCAGCTCCCGCGTCGTCATCGTGACCAGGGACATGCAGCTTGGGCTGGACCTGCAGAGGGATCTGGAGAACGGCAAGGAGGCGGATATGACCGTCAATGTCATTTCTCCTCCGCAGCCCGGCACACGCACCGAGCTGGTGCATGACATCAGCAGCAATTCCATCGACGGCTTCCTCTGGATCGATTCGCCCTCTGGCCAGTATGGCGCTCCGAAGATGACCTACACCTCAGCGTCCGCAGCGGACATCTCCACTACCCTGGCGCTGGAATCCGCCATGCGCCGCGTGCTGACCAGGGAACGCCTGATCCACCAGGGAATGGTGTCGCAGGATGCGGACGCCATGATGCAGCCGGTGAAGATCGGATCGGAGATGGTGAAGGATGGGGCCACGAACAAGTCCAACGCAAAAGCATCGTTCATGGGCGTGTACGCTCTCTTTTTCCTCATGTATATGGCGGTGATGCTCTATGGAATGAACGTGGCGCGCTCCATCATCGAGGAGAAGACCTCGCGTGTCTTCGAGGTTTTGCTGGCGACCATTCGGCCGCAGGAGATGATGGCGGGCAAGCTGCTTGGCGTTGGCAGCGTTGGCCTGACGCAGCTTGGAATATGGGTGACCGCCATGGTGCTGCTGACCAAAACGTCGCTTGCGGCCGCTGCCCTTGGATCGGACGGCAGCGTCTCCCTCACGGCGGGCCAGTTGGCGTTTTTTCTGCTGTACTTCGTGCTCGGCTTCATGTTTTATTCCGCGATCGCGGCGGCCCTGGGCGCCATGTGCAACTCCGAGCAGGAGCTGCAGCAATTGAACATGTTCATGGCCATGCCCATGGCGGCGTGCTTCTTCATGCTGTGGCCGGTGGTCTCGAATTCGAATTCGGCGTTCTCGACCGTTGCTTCGCTGATTCCTTTCTTCACGCCTCTCATCATGTTCCTGCGGATCTCGCTGAAGATGCCGCCCACCTGGCAGATCCTGCTGTCGGTCATCGACATGGCGCTGTCCATTTACGTGCTCACGTGGATCGCGGCGCGCATCTACCGCATCGGCATTCTCATGTACGGCAAGCGGCCCACGCTGCCGGAAATCATCCGCTGGCTGAAGTACAGCTAGCAGCGTAGCAGTGGGGGATTTTTCGCTATGGCCCGTATGTTTGTCCTCCGCGATAAGACGCTGGTGCGCGCTCCCATCGAGCGCTGCTTTCTGCTCTCCACCAACCTGGAGATTGTGGAGCGCGAGCTGCGAATGCATCCCGTGCGAGGGCGCACCTCCGGCCTGGTGGAGGACGGCGACACCGTGCGCTGGGAAGGATGGCAGTTTGGTCTGCCGCAATTCCACGAGAGCCTGATCGAGGCTTTCCACCTGCCGGTGTTCTTTCGCGACCGCATGATCGCCGGCCGCTTCGCCAGTTTCGAGCACGACCACCATTTCGCGGATCAAGGCGATGGAACCGTGCTGCTGCGGGACGAGATTCGCTTCTCCATGCCGCTCGGATGGCCGGGAGCGCTGGTCGGCAAGTGGGTGCTGGAGCCGCATATCCGCGGCCTGATGCAGCGGCGGTTCAGGCTGCTGAAACGCATCTCCGAAACGGAAGAATGGCAACGCTATCTGGCTTCGGAATAGAGGGCTGGCTACAATAGCTCGTGCCCTCCAACTACAGCTTTTCGCAGCGAGTCTCGCTCGCCATTGTTCCACGCATCGCCAGCCTGCTCATTCGCATCGTCGGCGTGACGCTGCGCTATGAGGATGTCTGCGCTCCGGGAACGGAGCCGGGGCACCTGCGCGCTCCGAGCGTGTTCTGCTTCTGGCACCAGTGCATGCTGGCCAGCGCGTGGCGCTTCCGCAACCTTGGCATCGCCATCCTGATCAGCCGCAGCTACGACGGGGAGCTGATCGCGCGGACGGTGGAGCGACTTGGATTTGTGGCCGTGCGCGGCTCGAGTTCACGAGGCGGGGCTGCCGGCCTGCTTGCGATGGAGCGGGCCTATCGCGAGGGCAAGCGCTGCGTCTTCACCTCGGATGGACCGCGCGGTCCACAGCACGTGGCCAAGCCCGGCGTCACCATGCTGGCGCAGACCGTGGGCAGCGACGTGGGTGCGTTCCACGTCCTGCCGGGCCGCTGCTGGAGGTTGAACTCCTGGGACAGGTTCATGATTCCCAAGCCATTCGCGCGCGTGGTGGTCGCATGGTCGCAGCACGCGGAAGTTTCGGTGGAATCCGCAGGGGAGGAATTCGCGGACGCGCATGCGCGGGTGCAGGCTGCGCTGGACCGGGCGGTCGCGATGGCGGAGGCCAGGGTCGCGGAGATGAAGGGCTAGCTTTTAGCTCGACCGGAAAAAGCAGCTTCTCATGCCTTCGCACGCGCCGCCTCTGGCGCTGGCGGCGGCACTCCCCAATAGAATGTTTCTGTGCTCGTTTCTGATTTCAACTTCCATCTTCCCGAGGATCTGATCGCTCAAACCCCTGCGGCGGAGCGCGACGGTTCGCGCATGATGGTGCTCGAACGCGCTACGGGAGCCACTGCGAATCGCATGTTCCTCGACCTGCCGTCGATGCTTCGCCCTGGCGACCTGCTGGTGTTGAACGATAGCCGCGTGGTTCCGGCTCGACTCTATGCCACGCGCGGGGGACTTCGCACCCAGATCCCGTCCCAGCAGCCCACCGGCAGGATTGAAGTCCTGCTGACGCAGCAGCAGTCTGTGTGGGAGTGGAGCGCATTGGTGCGCCCCGGACGCAAGGTGCAGGTGGGAGAGCGGTTGCTGTTTGCTGCCGAAGGGGAAGCGCCTCTGCTTGAGGCCGAAGTCGTCGAGCACGGAGAATTCGGCGAACGGCTGCTGCGCTTCAGCCCGGTCGCGGATTTCTATGGAGCGCTCGATCGGCTTGGCCACATGCCTCTGCCGCCTTACATCCATCGCGACGATCAGGCCGCCGACCGCGAGCGGTATCAGACGGTCTATGCGCAGGAGCGAGGCTCCGCGGCCGCTCCCACCGCCGGTTTGCACTTCACGCCGCGCGTCTTTGACCAGCTTCGCGCAGCAGGTGTGGAGATTGCCCGCGTCACGCTGCACGTTGGACTGGGAACCTTTCAGCCGCTGCGGGTGGACGATCTGGCGGACATCAGGCTGCACTCCGAGCGCTACACGCTGCCGCAGGCCACTGCGGACGCCGTGAACTCCGCCCTGAGCGAAGGCCGCCGCGTGATCGCCGCAGGGACAACAACGGTGCGGACGCTGGAGCACTGCGCGGCCATCGCGCAAGGCGGCCCGCTCGCAGCGCACTCCGGCGAGACCAGCATCTTCATCCAGCCGGGGCATCGCTTTCAGATCGTCCAGGGTCTGCTGACCAATTTCCATCTTCCGCAGTCCTCGCTGCTGATGCTGGTGAGCGCCTTTGCCGGCCGCGAGCAGGTTCTGGCGGCGTATGCGAGCGCCGTCGCCGAGCGCTACCGCTTCTTCTCCTACGGCGACTGCATGTTCATCGCCTGACAGGCCGCCAGTCTGGGGAACGCGCGTCGCTGCCAGGCAGATTCATGTCATGGCGTGCGCTGGTAGACTTTGGAGCGATGGCCGCAAACGAGAATCCGCCGCAAAAGCCCGCTGTCTACCTGCTCGACTCGATGGCGTTCATCTTCCGCGCCTACCATGCCATGCAGCGCCAGCGACCGATGTCCACGCGCACCGGCATTCCTACCGCAGCGACGTATGTGTTCGTGAACATGATCAACAAGCTGCGGCGCGACTTTGCGCCGGAATATCTGGCCGCTGTCTACGACCTGAGCGGGCCCGTCTTTCGCGATGAACAGGCGAAGGGACTGACCAATGTACGCAGGTACAGCGCGAAGACACAGCAGTTCGAGACCGTCGATTACCAGGGCTACAAGGCCAATCGCAAGGAGATGCCGGCGGACCTTGCGCAGCAGTTGCCCTACATCCGCCGCGCGCTTGAGGCGTTCCGCATTCCCATCCTGTCGCACGAGGGCTACGAGGCGGACGACGTCATCGGCACGCTGGCCCGCAAGGCCGCCGACGCAGGCCACCGCGTCTTCGTCGTCTCCAGCGACAAGGACATGATGCAGCTGGTGAACGACCGCGTGGTGGTGCTGAATCCAGCGAAGGACAACCTGATCCTTGATCGCGAAGGGGTGCGGAAGACGCTCGGCGTGCCTCCGGAGCAGGTGGTCGATGTGATGGCGCTGCGCGGCGACTCCATCGACAACATCCCCGGCGCTCCCGGCATCGGCGACAAGGGATCGGTGGAGCTGATCCAGCAGTTCGGCAGCGTGGAGGCAGCGCTCGACCATGCAAGCGATGTGAAGCACAAGACCTATCGCGAGTCGCTCGAGCACAATCGCGAGACGGTGCTGCTGAGCAAGGAGCTGGTGACCATCCATTGCAGCGTCCCGGTCGAGTTCGACCTGCAGGAGATGCGCACGCAGGAAGCGGATGTCGCTGCCTGCCGCGCCCTCTTCACGGAGCTTGAGTTCACCACGCTGCTGAAGGAGCTTGGCCCCGAGGTGGAACTCAACCCGGCGGAATACAACCTGCAGCCGACGGCGGAGGACATTGCCGCGCTGCTGCAACACGCGCGCGAGCATGGGCTTGCGCTGGCGGTGGATACAACCGGACTGGTTACGGCGGAGACTGCGGCAGAGTCGGCCGCGGAGGACGAAGCGGCGGAGCCGGAGCCGGCGCAGCAGGGAATGCTGATGCTGACGCATGAGGAGTCCGCGCCTGGCGATGAAGCCGCGACGTCGGCGGGAGCTGGTTCCGCAGCAGCGCCAATGCTGTGGATCGGTGTTGCCGCGGAGCCGAACAAGGCCCTGCGCGTGCAGCTTGGCTCGCCTGGAGCGGAGCCCTTGCGCACGGCCCTCGAAGATCCCGCGCTGCCCAAGTCGCTGCATGATCTGAAGGCTGTCCTGCGCGCCCTGGAGCCGCTGGGCATCACGCTTGCCGGAGTTCGCGACGATGTGATGCTCTACTCCTACCTGGTGAATCCGACGCACGCCAGCCACAAGATCGAGGACGTGGTCGCGCGCTTCAGCAACCGTCCGCTGGCGCGCGCTGACGAGTCGAAACTCCCCGAAGCAGCAGATGCGGTTCGCAAGCTAGCGCCTGTGCTGCGTTCGGACATCGAGAAGGCGGGAACGCTGAAGGTGTACGAGGAGATCGACCTGCCGCTCGTCCCTGTGCTTCTGCGCATGGAGCAGGCGGGGGTGCGCATCGACTCGGAAGTGCTGCGCGAAATGTCCGGCAAGATGGTGGTTGAAATGGACCGCCTCGCCGAGCGCATCTGCGCCCTCGCCGACTGCAAATTCAACATCAACTCCCCCAGGCAGCTCGGCGATGTGCTCTTCAACAAGATGGGCCTGCCGAAGCCGACGAAGCATGGCAAAGGGAAGGTCGTCTCCACCGCCGTCGATGTGCTGGAGGAGTTGGCCGAGCAGCATGAAGTGCCCCGCCTCGTCCTCGAATATCGCCAGCTTGCGAAGCTGAAGTCGAACTATCTTGACTCTCTGCCCCTGCTCGCAGATCCAGCAACGGGCCGTGTTCACACGACCTTCAATCAGGTGGGAACGGCGACCGGAAGGCTCTCCTCCACCAAGCCGAATTTGCAGAATATTCCGGTGAAGACGGCGCTTGGCCGCGAGATTCGCGCCGCCTTTATCGCCGCCCCCGGTCATGTGCTGCTGTCTGCCGACTATTCGCAAATCGAGCTGCGCCTGATGGCACACTTTTCGCAGGACCCGCTGCTGCTGAAGGCCTTCCGTGCGAGCGAGGACATCCACACGCTGACTGCTTCCGAGGTCTTTGGCGTGCCTCCGATGATGATGGACAAGGAGACGCGCAACCGCGCCAAGGCGGTGAACTTCGGCATCGTCTACGGCATTTCTCCGTTCGGCCTGGCAGCGCAGCTTGGCATCGACCAGCGCGAGGCGCGCCAATACATCGAGACGTATTTCGAGCGCTACAAAGGCGTGCGCGCGTTCATTGACCAGACGCTGGAGGCCACGCGCCGCGACCAGGCGGTGCGCACCCTCTTCGGCCGCATGCGCCCCATTCCGGACATCCTCTCCAGCAACGCCAACCTGCGCGGCTTTGCCGAGCGCACCGCCGTGAACACGCCCCTGCAAGGCACCGCCGCCGACCTGATCAAAGTGGCCATGATCCGCATCGACGCCGCCCTGCGCCAGCGCAAGCTGAGGGCGCTGATGACGCTCCAGGTCCACGACGAACTGCTCTTCGACGTTCCCGAGGAGGAAGTAGAAGAACTCCGCGCGCTGGTGCATCAGGAGATGGAGCACGTGGTGGAACTGAGCGTCCCCATCGTCGCCGAAGCCGGTGTGGGAGCGAACTGGCGCGACATGCAGTAGGTAGAAGGTGGGCTCTTGCCGGACTTTCGGCGGGATACCGGGTGCCCGACGTCAGGTTCCTGAAACGTGCTTTATAAGGGTGGAGAAATCCAATGCGCAGCGTAGCATTCATCTTCGGTCTGCTCTGCCTCCTCACCGTGCTGCTGGACGCGTTCCAGACCATGATCCTGCCGCGGCGTCCGCAGGGCCGCTTTCGCATCACGCGCCTGTTCTTCATCCTGACCTGGAGGCCGTGGCATCTGATGGCGCGGCGCATTCGCTCTGTCAAGGCGCGCGACACCTTCTACAGCATCTACGGCCCGCTCTCGCTGCCTCTGCTGCTCGTCGTCTGGGCGGTGGGGCTGATTGTTGGCTTCGGCCTCCTCTATTTCGCTCTGGGGACGCCGTTCAGCGATCCCATGTTCGCCGGCCAGCTTCCTTCCGCAGCGAGCCGTCTGCGCACGGATCTCTACGTCAGCGGGACCACGCTCTTTACCCTCGGTCTCGGAGATGTTGTTCCCCGGAGCATGACGCCGCGCGCTCTCCTGATTCTGGAGTCCGGCATGGGCCTCGGCTTTGTCGCCGTGGTTATCGGCTATCTGCCCGTGCTCTACGCTGCGTTCTCGCGCAGGGAGGTGAGCGTCGCCCTGCTGGATGCGCGCGCCGGATCGCCGCCCACGGCGACGGAGCTGGTGCGGCGGCACAACTTCGATGGCGGGACGGACGAACTGATTCTTTTGCTGGAGGAGTGGGAGCGATGGTCGGCCGAGCTGCTGGAGAGCCACATCTCCTATCCCGTGCTGTGCTACTTCCGCTCCCAGCATGACAACCAGAACTGGCTGACGGCGCTGACCTCGGTGCTCGACACCTGCTCGCTGCTGATCGCCAGCATCCGCGGCAACTCCGCGCGGCAGGCCCAGTTGACCTTTGCCATGGCGCGCCACGCCATCGCCGACCTGACGCAGGTGTTCAACCTGCAGCCGGTGCAGCCGCCGGTCGATCGCCTGAGCCGCGAGGAGTTCGGCCGCATGTGCGGCGAACTCTCTGACGCCGGCGTCAGCCTGTGCGCCGACCCCTCGTCTGCGGCCCGGCTGGATCGCATGCGCTCCCTCTATGAGGGGCACGCGTATGCCTTGAGCCAATACCTCGCCATCCCCCTGCAGCCATGGGTGGCAGGCAGGCCGCTCAGGAGTATTTGGCAGACGGTGTCGCAGGTGCGGGCAGAGGCCGAGGCGGTCAACCGCGGAGCACCCAGCGCCACAGCATCCTCCGCTCCGGAGCCGCTGCCGCACGACGAGAATCATCACTTCTGAAAGGGGTTTGATAGATCAGGAGGCGGGATTGCGTCTCGGAAGCTACCGCTGCATCACTTCTTCCAGCGTCGCTACCATCGAAGCGAGCACCTCTGCATCGGCCAGCGTCGCCTGCCTGCCAAACAGGATCGACTCGATGCTGCGCGCCGCCTCGGTTCCATCCTGGAAGCCGAAGGTCCCCAGCACGCCGGCAAGATTGTGCGCTGCGAAGATCGCCGCCTCGTGCTCGTCCGCAGGAAGCGCTCCCTTCGACTGGATCGTTTCGCTGGCCGCGCGCAGCAGGGCGACCCGCTTCGCCATCACAGGCTTGCTCTTCTCCCAGATGCCGGCAAGCAGGGCATCCATCTTCCGGTCCAGCTTCTGCTCATCATCCGCTTCGCCCATAGGATT
>JAJZHR010000063.1 GCA_021810815.1 Acidobacteriota bacterium
TTCATCAGGTAGGCGATGGGGATGAGGATGGCGGTGGTGGCTACCAGGATCCAGATGACATCGACATAGGCGAGGGAGAGGGCCTGCTGCTGGAGGCTGGCGTAGATGCGCGCCTTGGCGAGGTAGAGGGAGTCCGGCAGGGAGATGGCGGCGCGCTGGCGGAGGGCGGCGGCGATGCCGGCCAGTTGCTGGGTGTAGGCGGAGTTGGAGTCGTTGAGGTGGGCGGCGAGGTAGGTCTGGTGGGTCTGCTGGCGGCGGACGAGGAGGGTGGTGACGGCGGAGATGCCGATGCTGCCGCCGAGGTTGCGGGCCAGGGCGGTGAGTCCGGAGATTTCGTTGTTTTTTTCGCGGGGGACGCCGACGTAGGTCATGACGCTGATGGGGACGAAGAGGAAGGGCATTCCGATGGTCATGACGACGCGCCAACTGACGGCGGTGGCGAAGCTGACGCCGAGGCTGATGTTGGTGATGCGGTAGAGGCCGTAGGTGAGCAGGATGAAGCCGATGGTGGTGAGCAGGCGGGGGTCGAGCTTCTGGCCCAGGAACCCGGCGACGGGGAAGAGGACGATGAGGACGAGGCCGCCGGCGGAGAGGGCGAGGCCGGCCTGCTCGGCAGAGTAGCCCATGAGCTGCTGCAGGAACTGCGGGATGAGCACGGTGGTGGAGTAGAGGGAGATGCCGATCATGAGCATGACGAACTGCGTGGTGGCGAAGTTGCGGAGCTTGTAGAGGCGCAGGTCGACGATGGGGTGCTCGGTGTGCAGCTCGCGCCAGAGGAAGGCGAGGAAGCCGGCGGCGGAGATGACGGCGCAGGCGACGATGAGGCGCGAGGAGAACCAGTCGTTCTCCTGTCCCTTGTCCAGCATGAACTGGAGGGCTCCGATGAAGACGACGAGGAGGCCGAGGCCGTAGTAGTCGACGCCCTGGATGAGCTTGCGGACGCGCTTGAGGTAGGGCGGGTCTTCGACGATGCGCTGGGTGAGCAGAAGAGAGATGATGCCGACGGGGATGTTGAGGAAGAAGATCCATCGCCAACTGTAGTTGTCTGTGATCCAGCCGCCGAGGGTGGGGCCGATGGCAGGAGCGAGGACGACGGCCATGCCATAGAGGGCGAAGGCCATGCTGCGCTTCTCGGGGGGGAAGGTGTCGGCGAGGATGGCGCGCTCCGAGGGCTGGAGGCCACCGCCGGCAGCTCCCTGGATGATGCGGAAGAGGACCAGCATGCCGAGGCTGGGGGCGAGTCCGCAGAGGAACGAGGTCGCGGTGAAGAGGGCGACGCAGCTCATATAGAAGCGCTTGCGGCCGAGGCGGTTGGAGAGCCATCCGCTGATGGGGAGAACGACGGCGTTGGAGACGAGGTAGCTGGTGAGCACCCAGGTGCTTTCGTCCTGCGATGCGGAGAGGGTGCCTGCGATGTGGGGCAGGGCGACGTTGGCGATGGAGGAGTCGAGCGCCTCCATGAAGGTGGCGAGGGTGACGGTGAAGGCGACGAGCCAGGGGTTGAAGCGGGGACGCCAGTTGTCGTCGTGGGCCTCGAGCGCAGCTGCATGGTCCAGATCCTGGTCGGAGCCGGTGGGCCATGTTTCAGGTGCTGATTGGATGGCTTCGGAGGCAGGCACGCCCTTTCAGTTTGCTTGATTCGGTGGAGGGTTGCAAAAGAGGCGCGCGCGGGGAGCTGGATCGCGGGCAGGCGGTGGCAGGGCAGGCGTTTGCGCTGTGCGCCGGGGTCGCAGGTCAAGCTATGATGCGATGCAGGCTATGAATCGCTCGCATCCGCACAATCCGATGGTGGCGCCCGCTGGCGCTGGTGGTGGACTCGCGGCTGCGACGGGCGCAGATGCGCCTGCGCTTGCCAGCCTGATTGAGCGGCTGTGGGCGGGGGATGTGCGTGCTCTGGCGCGGGCGATTTCCCTGGTGGAGAACGGAGCGGAGGCGGCAACGGAGCTGCTTTCGGCCTGCTATGGCGCGGTTGGAGAAGCAGCGGCGGAGACGGCGCTGCGGATCGGGTTCACGGGATCGCCGGGAGCGGGGAAGAGCACGCTGGTGGACCAGGTGGCGCGGTTCGAGAGGGCGGCGGGGCGGACGGTGGGGGTGGTTGCCGTGGATCCGACGAGCCCGTATACGGGGGGCGCGATTCTGGGCGACCGCATCCGCATGAACGCGCATTTCGGCGACGCAGGGCTGTACATCCGCAGCATGGCGACGAGGGGCTTTCTGGGCGGGCTGGCGCGGACGACGGCGGACGTTTGCGCTGTGATGGAGGCGAGCGGGAAGCAGAGCATCCTGATCGAGACGGTGGGCGTGGGGCAGGATGAGGTGGAGATCGTGCGTCTGGCGGACATCACGGTGGTGATGCTGGTGCCGGGCATGGGCGACGATGTGCAGAGCCTGAAGGCCGGGATCATGGAGATCGCGGACATTTTTGTGGTGAACAAGAGCGATCGCGAGGGCGCGGACCGCGTGGAGCGGGAGATTCGGGCGATGCAGTCGCTGAGCGGAGCGCATGGTGCATGGGTGCCTCCGGTGGTGCGAACGGTGGCGAGCACGGGCGAGGGCGTGGACTCGCTGATGGGGGAGATCGCGCGCTACAGAGCGTATCTGGAGGAGAGCGGAGAGCTGGTGCGCAAGCGAGCGGCGGCGTGGAAGGTGCGGCTGGTGGAGATGCTGCGGCAGGAGATGCTGCAGCGGCTGAAGGCGCATGGACTGGGCGAGGCGGAGTTGAATGCCCACGCGGAGGCGGTTGCGGAGCGCCGGGAGAATCCATACGAGCTGGCGCGGCGGCTGGCGGCGAGCGCGCTTGCGGATGGGCAGGGGACGCGGATCGTTCCTTTGGAAATGCGCATCGATCACCTTGGGATTGCGGTGAAGAGCATTGCGCAGGCGCGGGCGTTCTATGAGGCTCTGGGGCTGAGCGTGGATGCGGAAGAGGTGGTGGCACAGGAGCGGGTGCGGGTGGCGATGCTGGCGCTGGGAGAGAGCCGCATTGAGCTGCTGGAGCCTTTGGAGGAGGATTCGCCGGTGGGCAGGTTTCTGGCAAAGCGCGGCGAGGGGCTGCACCATGTTGCGTTGCATGTGAAGGATGTTCGCTCGGCGTTTGAGCAGTTGCGGGCGGCGAAGGTGCGCCTGGTGCGCGAGGAGATTGGCGTGGGAGCGGGCGGCCATGCTTATTTTTTTGTGCATCCTTCGAGCGCTGGAGGGGTTTTGCTGGAGATTTGCGGGGAGTGAACTGCGGCGGGATTCGGCCTGATTCGGGCTGATTCGGGCCGGGGTGTTGGGGGATTTGAGCGGGTTTGATGGAATGCTTGTACGAGTCAGCTTTGAGCTTTGAGCTGTGAGCTGTGAGCTTTGAGCTAGAGACGGGGAGCTGGAGTTGGAGCTTTGGCGGCGATGCTGCTGTTGCGAATTGGAGAGGGATGAGAATTCTGGTGGTGGATACGTGCGGCGCTGTGGGCGGCGTGGTTTTTGCTGAGGATGGCGTGGTGCGCGAGGCTGAGATTGCGGGCCGCAGCAGCGCGGAGCAGTTGATTCCGGCGGTGCGGACGGTGATGGATGGGGTGGCGGTTGCCCGGCTGGACGCGATTGCTGTGGTGAACGGGCCGGGGTCGTTCACTGGGGTGCGGGTTGGCGTGAGCGCGGCGAAGGGACTGGCGGAGGCTGCTGCTGTGCCGCTGATCGCGCTGTCGCGGCTGGCGGTGCTGGCGGCGAAGGCTGGCGGGGAGGGCGTGATGCACGCGGTGCTGGATGCCGGGCGCGGCGAGTTCTATCACGGGATGTTTGGAGCGTCCGATGAGCGGCAGGAGGAGTTGGTGTCGCGGGCAGAGCTTGCGGCTTCTCTTGCCGAGTGGCGCGGGCGGCTGGTGGTTTGCGAGGAAGCCGCCGCGGGTGCTTTGGACGGGCTGAACCCTGTGCTGGTGGGGAGTCCGCGGGCTGCGGATGCGCTGGCGCTGGCGGCGAGGGCGTTCGAGGCGGGGGAGTTCGCGGACGCGGCGACACTGGATGGGAACTATCTGCGCCGCGCGGAGGTGGAGATGCTGGAGCGGCAGAAGTCGCACCAGAAGTCGCACCAGGCGCAGGCCGCAGCGAGCCGGCCATGAAGATGGGATCGCAGGGAACGGATTCCGGGGAAAAGGGCGAAGGCTGCGGTGTTGTGGTGAGGGAGGCGCGGCTGGCTGATGTATCTGCGATTGTGGAGCTGGAGAGGAGCATCCGCGAGGCAGCGCACTGGCCCAGGCGCGAATATGTGGCGATGGTCGCTCCGGCTGCGGAAGGTGCTGTGCAGAGGCACCTGCTGCTGGCCGAGAAGGACGGCGCGCTGGTGGGATACGCGGTGGGAAGCGTGGTGGCCGCGGGGGATACGAGGATCGGCGAGTTGGAGAATCTTGCTGTTGCGCAGGAGGCGCGGAGAAGCGGAGCGGGACGCGCGCTTTGCCTGGAGCTGCTGGACTGGTGGGCCTCGCGGGGTGTTGGGGTGGTGGAGCTGGAGGTGAGGGCGGGCAACAGCGCCGCTCTTGCGCTGTACGAGGGCCTGGGATGGAAGCAGACCGGGCGCAGAGCGGGGTATTACCACGACCCGGTGGAGGATGCCGCGCTGATGGAGCTTCGCTTGCGAGGTTCCGCGTAGACGGTTGCCGGAGCGAAGCTGCGCCAGGACGCCCAGCCCTTATAATCACCTGCAATGGTTAGAGATGGCTATTTCTACGGGCTCGGTTTGGCGGCGGTTGCGGCGCTGCTCTGGTATGTGACGCAGGCGTGGTGGGCGGCGATCCCTGCGTTGCTGCTGGCGGTGTTCTTTTTGTGGTTCTTTCGCGACCCTGAACGGGAGATTCCCCAGGGCGAAGGGGTTATGGTTTCACCTGCTGACGGCGTGGTGAGCAGCGTGGACTGGATACAGACCGTTGCGGGGCCGCGCGCGCGCGTGAGCATCTTCATGAATGTCTTCAACGTGCATGTGAACCGCTCTCCCATTGCCGGAGAGGTGATGTCGGTTGTTCATCGGCCGGGCAAGTTTTTGAACGCGATGAATCCTGACTCCGTGCAGTACAACGAGCAGAACATGATTGTGATCGCAGGGGACGGCTGCGAAATCTCGATGAAGCAGATCGCTGGGCTGCTGGCGCGGCGGATCGTGTGCAATCTGCGCGTTGGCGACAAGCTGCGCAGAGGAGAGCGGATCGGGATGATCAAGTTCGGTTCCCGAGTGGATGTGCTGCTGCCCGGCGAGATTGCGTTGAAGGTGAAGGCCGGAGACAAAGTGCAGGGTGGTTCGAGTGTGCTGGCTGTGATGACCGGGCGGGCCAATGGCTGAGGCGATTGGAGCAAGCAAACGCAAGACAACTCCCGCCGCCAGACCACTGGAAGCGGCGGCGAAGAGCCTATGATGCGGCCATCGGATTTTATTGAGGAACAAGACACACCTGCTGCGGATGCGGCTCTGCTGCCGCGGCGCCCGCGGTTGCGCAGAGGCATGTACATTCTGCCGTCGCTGTTCACTTCAGTGAACATCGCGGCTGGCTACTATGCCATCACCGAGAGCATGCAAGGGTCGATCTCCGAGCCGTGGCACTTCAACCGGGCGGCGCTGGCGATCGGATTCGCGATTCCGTTCGACGCGATCGACGGCCGCGTGGCCCGCATGACCAAGACCACGAGCGATTTCGGCAAGGAGCTGGACTCGCTGGCGGACGTGATCACGTTCGGTGTGGCTCCGAGCCTGCTGGCGTATACGTGGGGCTTTCGCGAGCTGCCGATGACGATGGATCTGGTGCTGCGGCAGAAGCTGATCGATCTGGGAGTGTTTGTCTGCTTCCTGTTTCTGATCTGCGGCGCAAGCAGGCTGGCGCGCTTCAATATCAGCGTGAACCCTCAGCCGCGCAACCCAGGCCGCGCGGGAAGGAAGTATTTCGTGGGAATGCCCATACCGGCGGCTGCGGGAGTGGTTGCGGCGGTGGTCCACTTCGCAGGCGGAGACCCGGTGAATCACGCGTGGCAGGCTGCGGGATGGATGGGGCTGGTGGGGTTGACGGGATTTCTGATGGTGAGTTCGTGGAGGTTCTGGAGCGGCAAGGAGATCAATCTTGCGGATCGGCGACCGTTCCGCGCCATCGTGCTGGTCGGGATGTTCGTCGCCCTGGTCGCGCTCTTCTCCCAATGGGTGCTGCTGGTGTGCGCGTTCGTGTATTTATTTTCCGGAATCTTTGCGCGGCTGGCCTACTCGTGGTCGAGTGGCCATGGGTCGAGCCATCCTCCCCAGAGTCCAGGCGGCGCCACGTCATGACCAGCCATCCCACGAACCACCCCGTCAGCCAAGATCTTTACAAGATCGCCGTCTCGGGGGCGTCGTCGCTCGCAGGCAAGGAACTCAGCGAGTGCCTGACGGAGTCTTTTCTGGCCGCCTCGGACTTTGTGCTGATGGATGAGGACGAGGCCATCGGCCAATTGGAGCAGGTGGGCGACGAGCCGATTGTGATTCAGCGGACCGAGGCTGGATCGTTCGACCGGATGGACTTTGTGTTCTTCGCTGGCAATGCGGAGGCGACGCGCAAGCACTGGGGGGCTGCGTTGCGTGCTGGAGCGAGCATTGTGGACCTGACCGGGGCCCTGGAGGGCGAGCCGAAGGTGCTGGTGCGCGCTCCGTGGGTGAGCGAGCTGCTGAGCCGGACTGCTCCTGAAAGCGCAGCGCTGCCGGATTTTCCTCCAGACCTGAGCACATCGGCGATTGTTCCGGCGCATCCTGCGGCGGTGATGTTCGCGCTGGTGATGGCGCGGCTGCACGGGAGGTTGAAACCGCGCAGCATTGCGGCGACGCTGCTGGAGCCTGCTTCGCAGCATGGCCGCGCGGCGATGGACGAGCTGCATCAGCAGACGGTGGGCGTGCTCTCGTTCCAGACGCTTCCGCATGAGCAGTACGAAGCCCAACTGGCCTTCAGCGTGCTTTCCGCGCTGGGCGAAGGAGCGAAGGTGAGGTCGTCGGAGGACCGCATCCGGGCGCACTACGCTCTGCTGTCTTCGGGACGCCTGCCGGAGCTTGGGTTGCAGGTGGCGCAGGCGCCGGTGTTCCACGGCTATGTGGCGTCGATGATGGTGGAGTTTGCGGAGCCGGTGCGGCAGGATGAGATCGAGGCCGCACTGCAGGGCGACCACATGGATGTACTGTTGGGCGAGGGCGAGCCGCCGAACAATATGAGCGTCTCCGGGCAGGAGGATGTGCAGGTGCAGGTGCGGCCAGAGCCTCCGGGAAGCGAGTCAGGGACGCGGTACTGGCTGTGGGTGGGGGCGGACAATCTGAAGCTCGGAGCGATGAACGCGATTGCGTGCGCGCAGGAACTGCGGCGGATGCGGCCGCATGGGAAGGTGCAGTAGCCTCCGCATTCTTTGCGGCTGATGGAGATGATCCGCAATTTTGTTTCGCCGCGCTACATGCTCTGCGCTGCTATCGGTCTACTGAAGCCTCCAGGGGGAGCGTTCCGACCAGTGGCTCATAGCGTTCTCTGCCCAGGCTGTGGATTTGTCTGCGTGGCAGGATGTGCATGGATTGGGCATTTTGTATTTGTCCGTCATGGCTGGCGAGATGAACCGGAACGTATGGGCGTGGACATACGCGCCTGGGGCGCCTTCGCTCTCGATTTTCGGCATGTGGCATGCGATGCACTGGCTGCCTGGACTACCATCCTTGTGGTGGGTGTGCTGCTCGATGGTGGCAGTGCGCGGGCCGTTGGGGGATGTGGGGCCATGGCAATCCATGCAGAGCTGATTTGCGGGCTTTCTTAGCTGCGCAATGTTTTCTGTGCCATGCGCGTCATGACAGGAGGCACATGTGATTCCGTGCCGATACATGACGCTCTGCGCGAAATCATTGCCCTGCATGCGGTTTTTGTGCGCAGTGCAGTCCGGGAGATAGTAGAAATCTGTTTGCCCGAGCGTGCAGTTTTCGAGCTTCCAGAAATTTTGCAGCTTGAGGCCCACATTGTAGCCAACCGGCCAGTCGTAGTACCTTCCTTCAATCGGATTGATGAGGGGCCGTCCCTGGGAATGGCACTGGATGCAGGTGTCATTCGATGCGACGGAATCCATCTGCGCCGGGTTCAGAATATTGCCGCGCGCGGGATGCTGGACATGCTCGCTTCCCGGGCCGTGGCAGCGCTCGCAGCCTACATTCCATTCAGCCACCTGTTTGGTGTGGATGTTGTAATCGACGGAATGGCAGCCGTCGCATGTGGGGCCGGTTGGCCTCTGCATGTTGTCGGAAGGGTAGAAACGGGCCCACCAGTCGGCGCCTTGAGAAGGAACGTTGTATCGCAGCCACTTGTGATTCCCGATATCCCACTGCACCGGCAGAGGGAAATAGTCGTCGCCGATTTTTGTGAAGTAGCGCTGCTTCCAGATGCTGCCATAGACGAATGCGACTTGATCTTTGCTGAACCTGGCTACGTTGTTAGTCGCGAGGTCGGGGATAATGGCGTCGTGGTGCGTTCGTGGATCGCGCACAATGTTTGCCATCGGCGTCTTCTGCCAGTGCTGGTATATCTGCGCATGGCACTTGGCGCAGGCCTGCGAGCCGACGTAATGGGCGGAGGAGGCCATCCCCGCCTGCTGCGACAGTTCGTCATGGGTGAGCGGGCGCATGCTTCGAATGAACAGCGTGAGCTTCCAACTGTTGTCGTTCGACTCCTGGTGGGGATTGCGCCAGGCTGGCATGCCGGTGAGCGGAACTCCATTCTCAATGATGTAGTGAATCTGGCCGTCAGTAAGATTCTGCGTGGCGGACGCATGCAGGTCCGGAACCCTGGGATAGAGATTGTCGCCGATAGGTGTTTTGCCTCTTCCATCCACTCCATGGCAAACAGCGCAATGCATCAGGAATTCTTCGCGGCCTTCTCGCAAAGCATCTGAATCTACTTCGACTGGAATCCTCCTGCGGCGTTCGATGCCTGGAATCGCCAGATTGCGCGCGGTTCGAGCTACGAAGGTTTCGAAAGGGGAGGGAACGGCGGTGGCGCGAAATCCTCGGAGGATCAGGAGCGTGAAGACAAGGAGTCCTGAGATTGCCATCGCAGGAAATATTCCGAGAAAATATTTCCACTGCTTCATGCTCATGCTCTTTTATGTATTGGGTTGATGCCTCTGCCG
>JAJZHR010000064.1 GCA_021810815.1 Acidobacteriota bacterium
TTCTGGGGCTGGTTTCCCACGACGCCGGCGGCATCACGGAGCGCGATGTCCGCATGGCGCAGCATCTGAACGCTCAATTCGACCATGCCTAGCACCAAAACCTGAATTCTCCAGCAGCCTGCTCAACCGATCGGTCCGGCTTGGGTCAAACTAAATCCGCAATCGGGACAACTATTCCCCTTGCGGTGTGTCATATAGAGTGTTGGTTGCTTTTGCCTTGGCAAAGTTCCAAAGATGTGTGGTACATTAGTCGAGTCAGGGTTTTTATTTCCCGACTCGAAAGAAGTTCAAGTTTTCCGGACTGCGCGGACAGGCTGATTTCCTTGAAAAAGGTGCCGATTCGTACAGGAGAAAAGCACGCAGCGTACCAACAGCGCGGCACATCTCCAAAGCAGCAAGTCCGGTACAAGTTGCGTCACTGGCCTCCCGGCATGAACAAAATACCGTTCATGCCGTCTTTTTTTTAAATTTCCAGGCTTTTTAATTTCCAGGCCGCCCTTGAATTTCCAGACCCGCTCTTGAATACCCAGGCCGTTGTCCCGCCTGCGCGATGGCATGTGCAGGAAACGCGGGACAAACAGAAAACGCGGGGACGGGGACAAGCAGGAACGCGGGACAAAATGCACCTTCCCCCTCCTTCTTCCGCTGCGCTATCATTCCCCTGTACGAGGTGATGGAAATGAAGCGTATTCTTGCCTGCGCCGCACTCGCGCTTTGCACCGTGGCGGCATTTGCCCAGTGGTCGAACCCCTCGGCGGATATTCCCGCCTACAACGCGACCCCTCCTGCCAACGTCAAAGCCCTGCCTCCCATCCTCTCGGGCAACCAGCTCACCGGCCCCAACTTCTCCGAACCCTACCAGGTCAAGGCCTACCAGATGGCGGCAAAGGTTCCCGCCGTCCTCCACCAGCTCCCCTGCTACTGCCGCTGCGACCGCGCCCTGGGCCACAACAGCCTCCATAGCTGCTTTGAAGGCCTGCACGGAGCGGAATGCTCCACCTGCATGAAAGAGGGCGTCTACGCCTACCAGATGACCATGAAGGGCAGGTCCGTGAAGCAGATTCGCGACGGAATCGAAAAAGGCGACTACGAGTCCATCGACCTCACCAAACTCTGATGGAAGCCATAAATCCAAAAGCCCCATGTCTCGCTTTCCGAGACATGGGGCTTTTCCTTGAGCCTGCGCACAAAGCTGCTTTTGCTCTTGCGCCGAAGGCGCTTTTCGCCGTCCGCGCAGGACCTACTTCCCGATCTCCGCGATCATGGCTGGCAGAATCTCCTGCACATCCCCCACAATCCCGTAGTCCGCGATCTGGAAGATGGGCGCATCGGCATCCCGATTGATCGCAACGATGCACTTGCTCTTGCTCATGCCGGAGAGGTGCTGCACGGCCCCTGAGATTCCGACTGCGACGTAGAGCTTCGGCTGCACCGTCTTTCCTGTCTGGCCGACCTGCTCCGCGTACGGGCGCCAGCCAGCATCGACCACAGCGCGTGTCGCTCCCACTGCGGCTCCCAGCTTGTCCGCCAACCCTTCCACCAGTTCCGTGAACTTCTCCGCCGTCCCCAGCCCGCGTCCGCCCGCCACCACAATTTCCGCCTCGCCCAGCGCGACGCGCGCAGTCTTCTCGGCCGCCTTGCCGGTAACCGTCACCCTGCGCGCTGGTAACTCCAGGTCCACGTCGAACTGCTCAGCCGGTGTTTCCACCGTGCCCGCCACCGTAAAAGCACCGGGTTTCACCGTGACAATCACCGTCGAATTTTCCGCCTCCAACGTCTCGGTTACCCGTGCCAGATAGGTGTAACGCTGCGCCCGCAGCACGTTTTTTCCGGCCCCGGAAAGCGAAATCACATCCTCCAGCAGCGGCGCATCCAGCTTCACCGCAACCCGTGGACTGTACTCCCGGCCGCTTCGGCTGCCTCCGATAAGTACCGTGTTTGCTTCACCTTCCCTGGCGATCTGGGCCACAGCCGAGCTCCACACCCCGGGGTCGAAGCTGGCCAGCGCAGCTTGGTCCGCGACCAGAACCTGCTCCGCGATCTTCGCCGCCTCCGCCGCCACCGCCGCCACGCCGCTGCCCAGCACCAGCACCGTCACCGGCCCGTCCCGACCGGTGTTTTTCGCCGCCGTCACCAGCTCATACGTGCTCTTCGCCAGCTTGCCGTCCTTGTGCTCCGCCACCACCAGAATCATGCGATCACCTTCGCTTCATTCCTCAACAAATCAACAAGTTGCGCCGCCGCTGCCGCTGCATCGCCCTTGGCCTGCACGATCTTCCGCAGGCGTTCCTTCGTCTGAATTTCGGCGGCCACCGTCTTCAGCTTCGCCGCCGCGCCGTACTTCTCCAGCGTATCCTTCCGCAGCTCTTTCTTCTTTGCTTTCATGATGTTGGGCAACGTCGCATAGCGCGGATCGTTCAACCCCTGCTGCGTGGTCACCACCATCGGCAAATTTGCCGTAAACCGCTCATTCCCATCGTCTACATCGTGCTGACCGGTCAGCGTTTTGCCATCCAGAGCAAGCTGATTCGTCCATGTCAATTGCGGCCACTGCAGCCGCTCGGCGACGGCCGGCCCCAGCGCGTGGCTGTCCCAGTCCGCCTCCTGCCCGCCGCAAAACACCAGTTCAACTCCTTCTGTTTCAGCAATTTCCGCGATCACCTTGCTGAGCGCAATCGCGTCCAGCACTGCGTCCGTCTCCACATGAATGGCCCGGTCGGCCCCCATCGCCAGTGCCGCCCGCAGCGCCTCCTCATTCCGCTTCGGCCCCACGGCAACCGCAATCACTTCAGTGAGATCCCCGCCCGGGGCCGCCTTGTCGCGAAAGCGCAGCCCTTCTTCCAGGCCATACTCGTCCATGGTGTCCATCACCAGCTTTGTTCCTTCAAGCGAGAGAGCGCCGTTCTGGATGCGAACCGTCGCTTCCGCGTCCGGCACCTGGCGTATCACGGTCAAAATCTTCATTCCGGCACCTATGTTTCCGTGTTTCTAATGGCCGCCGCACTGCCCGCAAGAAATCGGCGCAGCCCTACGACCCTCCACTCTACCATTGCGCCCGCAAAAAGTGAATGTTCATTCATTTTCAGTGCCGAGGCTGGCGGCCTCGCGCAAAACCGCAGCCGCGAACACTTTGCCGTCGGCAGCAACGGAACAGCCTGGCTCGCATCCACTAAACTGGACGCAATCATGTTCACTGGCCTCATTGAAACCACGGGCACCATCCTCTCTCTCTCGGCGACCAGCGGAGCGACTCGCATCACCATCTCCGCGCCCGCGCTCACGACTAAGCTCAGGACGGGCGACAGCGTGGCTGTCAGCGGCGTCTGCCTGACGGCCCTGGACATTGCTCCGCAGCAATTCTCCGCCGACCTCGCTGCTGAGACGGTTGCGCGCACCTCCCTGTCGCGGCTTGCCCCCGGCTCGGTCGTAAACCTTGAGCTGCCAACTCCGGCAGGCTCGCCGCTTGGCGGCCACATTGTCCAGGGCCATGTGGATGGCGTCGGCAAGCTCCTGTCGCTCGCCCCCGTGAACACCTCGGCAGACCCCAGCCAGACCGACTGGCGCATGCGCATCTCCGTCCCCTCCGCCATCGCGCGCTATGTGGCCGAGAAGGGCTCGATCACCGTGGAAGGCATCAGCCTGACTGTGGCCAGCATCGCTCCCAGCCACGCCGGGAATCGCGACCACAAGAATGGCAGCACCCATAAGAGCGACGCTGGGAACATTATGAGCAACGCAGGGAGCATCGAGGTCAGCATCGCCATCATTCCTCATACCTACGCTGCCACCAACCTGCATACGCTGCCACCCGGCTGCGAAGTGAATCTGGAGGCGGACGTGCTGGCCAAATATGCCGAGCGGCGGTCGCTCTCGGATGCCGCAGGCACCTTCGATCTGACGGTGGACTATCTGCTGGCGAATGGTTACTGAGCACCCTGTCTGCTCCCGGCCTGCGCTGATAGCTTCCTTCATCCTGAGGTTTAACTTTCGCGACGCCAGCGTTCGCGATAGACTCATCGGCATCCTCAATTCCCGCAACTGAACGAGCGCCAGAAACGATGCAATGCACCCGCTGTTACTCGGAGATTCCTGTCGGCGCCAGCCTATGCCTGGTATGCGGATCCGTCCACACGTCCGCTTCGCTCTCGTCCTCCGCGCATCTTGACGAGGCGACCATCGCGGTAATGACAAATGGCGGCGGGGATGAGACGATGCTCCTCGCTCCCTCCTCGCCCGACGTCGATTCCGAAGCGACGGTGATCCACTCCCCCGGCCTCTCGCCCCGCATCGGGGCTCCGCCAGCAGGCCGGTCAGCAACGCCTCCATCGGCGGAGAGGCCGTCGCGCTGGATGTCCCAGCCGCCCTCATCCTCCTCCACGCAGCCCTCGGGAGTCTCAGCCTCTGCGCCGACCAACGGAGGCTCTGGCCACCCAGGCTCCGGATATGCGAGCACCGGCCATGGAGGCAGCGGCAGCGGAGGCAGCCATCCCGGCGATGAGCAGGAGATGGCCCCCGGAACCCTGCTCGCCGGACGCTACCGCATCGTCGCTCCTGTGGGACGCGGCGGCATGGGACGCGTCTATCGGGCAGAAGACCTGAAGCTCGGCCAGACCGTCGCCCTCAAGTTCCTGCCGCCCGCCATGAGCACCGACCCGGCATGGCTCGGCCGCTTCCTCGCAGAGGTGCGCACAGCTCGCGAAGTCACTCACCCGAACGTCTGCCGCGTCCACGACATCGTCGAAATCCAGGGCGGCGTGGCCGACGGCATCCACTTCCTCACCATGGAGTATGTGGACGGCGAGAACCTCTCCGCGCTGCTCAAGCGCTTCGGCCGCCTGCCCACGGAGAAGGCGCTGCAGATGGCCCGGCAGATTACAGCCGGCCTCGCTGCCGCGCATGCCCGTGGAGTGCTGCACCGCGATCTGAAGCCGGCCAACGTGATGGTGGACGGGCGCGGCCAGACCAAGATCACCGACTTCGGCCTCGCCATCATCGCAATGGACACGGCCCGCGCTGCCGAGGTCGCCGGAACTCCCGGCTTCATGGCGCCAGAGCTCTTCACCGGAGGAGCTGCCACCGGCCGCAGCGACCTCTACTCCCTGGGCCTGGTGCTCTACGAACTCCTCACCGGCAAGCCCGCCTACAAGAGCAAAGATCCGAAGACGCGCAAGGAAGCTCCCGTCCCGGTGCGGCGCCACTCCTCCAAAGTACCTGCGGACGTCGAGCACATCGTGATGAAGTGCCTCGAACAGGACCCGGCGCAGCGGCCCTCCTCGGCTGCGGAAGTCCTGAAGGAGTTTCCCCTCGTCGATGAATTGGAGGCGGCCATCGCGCGAGGCGAAACTCCCTCACCGGACATGCTGGCAGCCGCTGCCACTGAGGAGCCTCTGCAACTCTGGAAGGCGTGGACGCTGCTCGGCGTCACGCTGCTGGGAGCCTTCGGCTGCCTTCTGCTTTCTCCACGCGCCACCTTGCTCGGTCAAAGGCCGCCTGCGCTTTCCACTGACGATATGAACCACCGAGCGCAGGAGATTCTGCGCTCGCTTGGCCTGCCGCCGACGGCCCGCGCCTCCTCCTCCGTTTTTGCCGACAACGCTCCCATGGCCGAGTACATCTCGGAGGAGACGCGCAACCGCGACATCCATCACGCCGAGCAGGGCTCCGTTCTGCTCACCTATCGCCTCTACGACAAGGGCTCCCTGCTGCCGATTGGGCTGGGCAGCAGCAACCAGCCCACGCAAACCGATCCAGCAATGAACCGGCCCGGCATGATCTCCCTCGACGTGGACTCCAACGGCAACCTCATCCGTCTCGTCAACATGCCGCATCAGGATGAGACCGTGGACCGCGCTTCTCTGCGCCCGACCGATTACGCTGCCGCCTTCGCCGCCGCAGGCCTCGATCCCAAACTGATGCACCCCATCCCCGTGGACCTGACGCCGCCCTCGGCCTGCGACGAGCAGCGCGAGTGGGAAGGAACGTATCCCGGCCACCCGGAAACACCCATCAAGTTCATGGCCGCCACCTGGTACGGCAAATTCGTCTACCTGCGCGTGATCTCGCCGTGGAACCAGCCCATCTCCGTGCTGCGCAGCTTCTACACCGCCACCTGGGGAACGATGATTCTCTACATCGGCTTCTTCCTCACCGCGTTCCCTCTGGCGCGGCGCAATCTCCAGTCCCGGCGCGGCGACCTGCAAGGAGCTACGACGCTGTCCCTGTTCATCTTCTCCGTGCTGATGCTGGCAAGCGTTGTTGGCGTCAGCCTGACCAACGGCTCCGACCCAACCTTCACCTGGATGCTCACCAAGATCGCCTACAGCCTTCTGGCTGCTGGGCTCACCTGGCTCGGCTACGTCGCAATGGAGCCCTTCGCCCGCAAGCGCGTTCCCCGGCTCCTGGTCAGCTCCACGCTGCTGCTGCAGCGCCGCTTCACCTCTCCGACCCTCGCCCGCGACCTGCTGCTCGGCGTCTCTGCGGGAGCTTTCGTCGCCTGCTTCGAGTTCACCATGACGACGCTGCTGCGGCCCCATCTGCCCGCCATCGAACTCTGGGTAGGCGACCCGTCGCTGCTGGACGGAGTTCTGCGCTGGGCAGACACGCTGCTCTCGCTCGCTGGTCAAATCCTCGTCACCGTCGCTCTGGTGATCCCCTTCTTCGTCGCCCTGCGCGTCTTCCTGAAGCGCACCTGGCTCGCTTCGGCGCTGCTGGCCGCGCTGGTGCTCATCGGCCACGTCGCCACAAATCACGCGCCGATCAACATCCTGGTGGAGGCGATCTGGGCCGTCGTGCTCGCGTTCCTCGTCGCGCGCGTAGGCATGGTCGCCGCCGCCACCTTCGTCTTCATCGCCGAAATCTTCGAGCGCACCCCCTGGACCATGCACCTCGGCAGTTGGATGTTCGCACCCATGGCAGCCACGCTCACTGTCGTCCTCGCCCTCGCGCTGTACAGTTTCTATATCGCCATCGGCGAACAGCGACTCTTCGGCTTCATCCGCTTAGAGGACTAAGGCAGGCATGATCAACAACAAGCGCATCGTCGCCGTTCTGCCCGCCTACAACGCGGCAAAAACACTCGAAGCTACGGTCAACGAAATTCCAGAAATCGTTGACGAAATCATCCTGGTGGACGACCTCAGCACCGACCAGACGGTCGCCGTCGCCCATCGACTGGGGCTGAAGGTGATGGCCCACGACCGCAACCGCGGCTATGGCGGCAATCAGAAGACCTGCTACGCCTATGCCCTGGCCGAGGGCGCGGACGTGGTGGTGATGATCCATCCCGACTACCAGTATTCGCCGCTGATGGTGACGGCCCTCGCGAGCATGGTGGCCTATGGCGTCTACGACGTCGCTCTCGGCTCGCGGCTGCTGGTGGGCGGCGCCCTGCGAGGCGGCATGCCGCTGTACAAGTACGCCTTCAACCGCATGCTGACCACCTTCCAGAACCTGCTGCTCGGAGCGCACCTCTCGGAATACCACACCGGCTTCCGAGCCTTCAGCAGCGATGTGCTGCGCGCTCTTCCGCTGGAGCGCAACTCCGACGACTTCGTCTTTGACAACCAGGTGCTGGCCCAGTGCCTGATGCTGAAGGCGCGCATCGGCGAGGTCTCCTGCCCCACGCGCTACTTCCCTGAAGCCTCCTCGATCAACTTCAAGCGCAGCTCCATCTACGGCATCGGCGTCCTGCGTACCACCTTGCAGTGCGTCGCCGCGCGGCTCGGCCTGGCGAAGCCCGCGATCTTCGACTTTGCCGGTATGCCGGGCCTGAAGGTGCCTCAATCGCCATCGACAAGCGCGATCTTCGAGGCGCGCAACGCTCAGAAGTGATCGCTCGCTATCTGGACGCCTGCTGCTTGCGCGCATAGATGCGATACCCGAGCTGCATCCCATCTCCCGTCCGCCCCGAGCGCTCCGTGTAGACGGAATAGTTCGCCGCAAGATAGTTGTCGAACCACGGCCACAGGCGCAGCTTGCCGTATCCCGGAACGCCGTCGGGATACAGTCCCGTGAGCACCACAAACACCTGCGGCGGATCGCGCTGAATCTCGCCGGAGAAGCGTCGCTGCACCGACTGCACCACTGGACTGGTCTGTGGCCCGAAGAGGAAATAGTCGTAGAACAGGCCCGTCGATTGCACCAGCCTCATCCGATAGAGCGCGGTGTCGCATTCCGAGAAGGTGTAGAGGCACTGCACATGCGTCGAGAGCGCCGGGCCGCCCAAGGCAGTCAAGTCCTCCTGCAACATATCTGTGACCTGCTCGTTCCACTGGAGCCGGCTCGCCTTCGCCAGATACACCGGGGCAAGTACCGCCCCCAGAATCAAGCCCGCCATGCCAAGCCACCGAACCGTGCGAACTCCTCTGGCACTGCGCAGAGTCGCTCGGGGTTCGCGCTCCCAGCTTCGCAGCACCATCGCAAACTGGATGCCAGCCCAGCACAGCAGGAATCCGACCGCCGGATAGCGGTGGTACGCGAATCCCTTCCCCTGTGCGACGTAGGACGCGACGCCGAAAAGAATTCCCGCCCCCAGCACCACCTGCTCCCAGCTCCCTTCAGCAAGCAGCCGCTGGTGGATGCGATTGCCATTGCCCTCCTCCGAGCCGCACCCCGCGATAACAACCGCCATCGCAAGCAGCGCCATCGCAAGCAGCGAGGGCGGCAGCGCATGCTCCAGCAGATGCCCCATGCTCTGGCGACCAAGAGTCGCATAATACGGCAGCATCACCCGTTCCATCTGCAGAAAAGCGTGCAGCGCGTGCTCGCGCATCAGGAACTCCAGCACGACGGCCAAAGGCACGAGCATACCGGCGACGGCGCTCGCCGCCAGCAGCGCCCATGGCTGTCTCCTCTCCCGCAGCACCAGAATCGCAAACAGCAGCAACAGCAAAGCAAACGGAAGCGGGGTTGGCTTGATCGTCGTCGCAACCCCGGCGCACAGACCGAACAGGCCCATCAGAAGGGCCGCAATCGCTCTCCGCTTGCCAGCGCCTCCTTCATCCTTTCGAGCCGCACCCATCCCCCGAATCGCTCGAAA
>JAJZHR010000065.1 GCA_021810815.1 Acidobacteriota bacterium
TCCAAGACCGCATCACACGAAATCTTCAGCCTCACGTCTTCCAACCGGCGGCAAGATGACGGAGATGCCGCAACCATCACAAGGCGGATCCGTTACTCAGACGGACTCCTAGGCTGTTCTCGCACCAAGATCACGATAGTGCAACTGAAAGGAACTCGTGGTGAGTCGTAGATTAGAATGGCCTATCAACGCTGTTTAGGACAAGGGCATGATTAGTAGACTGGTACACCAACTGTCGCCCGAGGAAGAGGAGCTAGCTGCCAAGCGAGTGGAGTTGACAAGTCTGGAAGCGGAACTCGCAGACAGGGAGCTTGACCTTGCTAGTCTGAAAGCTGAGCTTGCAGCATTCGAAGGCATTTATCTTCGAAGAGTTGGGGTTCTCTACGCCGAGCTCGACGAATGGAATGCACGGCTTGCCGAGTTACGCGCCGAACGCACTGGTACAGCCGACGCAAAGACGGAGGCCGCCGAGGCGCGTTCCCAGGCGCAGGAATCATATTCGGCAGCACACAGCGAAGCGGCGGACATCCAGCCCTTTGTGCCATCTACGGAGTTGAAGAGGCTCTTCCGTGATGCTGCCAAGCGGGTTCACCCTGATACCGCTGCCGACGAAAAGGATCGTGCGCGACGAGAGCGGCTCATGAAGGAAGTCAACGCTGCTTATGCGGCGCGCGACGAAGATGCTCTGAAGCAAATTCTTGTGGACCTCGAAAACAGCCCCGACGCAGTTCAGGGTTCCGGGGTTGGCGCCGACCTGGTTCGGATTTTGCGTCAGTTGAGACAGATTAGGCACCGCATTGCAGCTCTCGATCAAGAAATCTCGATATTGCTGGGTTCGGATATCTCAAAATTGAAGGCGAGAGCGGAGGCCGCCTCAGCCGATGGACGCGACCTGCTTGAAGAGATGGCGACCGGCATAAAGGTGAGGGTGGAAGAGGCGCAACGGATAGTACGTGGTGCGTCAACGGGGGGCACTGAATGAATCCAACAGACGCCGGCAAGGAGATCGTAGTCAGGCCATCAAGTGCGCTCGCACGTAACGCTACCCTTAGCCTGGCGACCAGGGGCCTCGCAGATTTGGAATCGACCGAGCGAGCTGATGAGTGGCTGGCAAAGGCGAAAGAGTATTTTTCAAAGGAGTCAAACGCACTTACATCAATTGGCAAGGGGAGAGGCGGGTGGAGCATTCGCAAGCTTTCTGCCTGGTACAAAAGCGATGAGCACCGCTCAATTATGGCTGCGTATTTTGACTGCTTGCGGCAAGCCATTGCGGTCAAACCAAATTACCCCAAAGCGCTGATAGAGCTCGCGATAGCCTACTTCCATGGCTGGGGCGTCACCGAAAGCAGGGATGAGGCTTTGCGTCTGTGGCGCTTGGCTACTGCCTCCGCTAGTCCAGACGAGCGTTGGAAAATTACTTGGCGCATAAAGTTTGCCTTCACAGGCCTCGATCCATGGCCAGAAGGCATGGAGGAATATCTGAAAATGTGCCGCGAGGCAGCTGAGCGAGGCAACGCTGGAGCACAACACTCTTTAGCGAAGATGTACGTGAAAGGTGAGGGAGGGCTACCGGTAGATGACGACTTTGCTCTCTTCTGGTTTAGAAAAGCCGCTGAAAATGGCGAGTTTCCTCCCGCGGAAGGCCAACTGCAATATTGGAAATCAAAAATGACGAAGAGTAGCATCGGCGGGTTAGCACTAAGCTAGCTTCAGTTTTTGACTTAACCCCGGAAAACTCAACCAATTGAACTTGGAGTTTTCTCGTTATGCGTACAAGAGACCGGAACTTCAAGAGAATTTGCTTCACAAAAGTGCAGATCATCAGGATATTACCGCAGGAAGATGAGTTAGGAAAATGACGGATTTATACAGGAAGACTGTGTTCCTGCATGCTCGCCACTACTCCCCAGCCGGTCGCCAGCGCAGAATCGGCTTGCGTGCAGCCGTCGCTTCATCCAGACGCGAGACGCGCGTTGAGTGCGGCGCATGCTTCACCAGCTCCGGCGTTTCGTCCACTTCCTGTGCAATCGCCCGCATCGCCTCGATGAACCGATCCAGCTCTTCCTTCGATTCGCTCTCCGTCGGCTCAATCATCAGCGCCCCGGAGACGATCAGCGGGAAGCTCACCGTGAACGGATGGAAGCCGTAGTCGATGATCCGCTTGGCGATGTCGCCCGTCTTCACGCCGCGCGCCGCCTGCCTCTTGTCGCTGAATACCACCTCGTGCATCGACGCCGTCTTGTACGGCAGCTCGTAGAGATCCTCCAGGCTGGCGCGAACGTAATTCGCATTCAGCACGGCATCCTCCGTCGTCTGTCGCAGCCCGTCCGGCCCGTTGGCCAGAATGTATCCCAGCGCCCGCACAAACATCCCGTAGTTGCCATAATAGGCGCGCACCCGGCCCACCGACTGCGGCCGATCAAAGTTCCAGCCCAGCGTGCCATCCCCGCGCCGCGCCAGCACCGGCGTCGGCAGGAACGGCTCCAGAATCGCCTTGCACGCCACCGGTCCCGAACCCGGCCCGCCGCCGCCGTGCGGCGTGGAAAAGGTCTTGTGCAGGTTCAGGTGCATCACGTCCACGCCAAAGTCGCCTGGCCGTGCCTTGCCCACCAGCGCATTCATATTCGCGCCGTCCATATAGAGCAGCGCGCCCTTGGCATGCAGCACGTCGGCAATGCGATGAATCTCGCTTTCAAAGACGCCGATCGTCGAGGGATTCGTCAGCATCAGCGCCGCCGTATCCTCATCCACAATGCGCTCCAGCTCGGCCACATCCACCATGCCCAGCGCATTCGACTTCAGGTTCTGCACCTCATAGCCGCAGATCGCCGCCGTGGCCGGATTGGTTCCATGCGCCGAGTCCGGCACAATGATCTTGCGCCGCGCATTGCCGCGCGATTCATGATAGGCCCGCACCAGCAGGATGCCGGTAAACTCCCCATGCGCGCCCGCTGCCGGTTGCAGCGTGATCGCGTCCATCCCCGTGATCTCGATCAGGCACTGCTCCAGCTCGCGGACCACCTCCAGCGAGCCCTGCGCCAGCGACTCCGGCTGATACGGATGCGCCTCCGCAATCCCCTCCAGCCGCGCCACAAACTCGTTCACCCGCGGGTTGTACTTCATCGTGCACGAGCCCAGCGGATACATCCCCAGATCGATCGCGTAATTCCACGTCGAGAGGCGCGTAAAGTGGCGGATGATCTCAATCTCGCTCACCTCCGGCAGCGGTGCCGGCTCGCTGCGGAAGGCATCGCCCAGCAGCGCCGCAGCGTCCACCTCCGGGACGTCCAGCGGTGCCAGCTTCACGGCGCGCTTGCCCGGTGAGGACTTCTCAAAGATCAGCCCTTCGTTCTGTGTCGGATGCGTGCGCACCTTGCCCAGCGTGGTGTTCCGAGGCGTATGCGCGGAGACGGGATGCATGGTTTCCATTCTGTTTACACTCCCACCGCACTGCTCGTTGCCAGAGCCTGTGCTGCTGCTTCCATCTGTGCCCGCGTGTTCAACTCCGTCACGCACCACAGCGTTGCCTGTCCCAGCTCCGGATACCAGCGCGTCAGATCCACGCCGCCCAGAATGCCCTGCGCACGCAGCCGCGCCTGCATCTCGGCCACCGGCTCCTCGGAGGTGAGCACAAACTCGTTGAATCGCGGACTGGCTTCAAACAGGCAGTTCTGGCCCGGCTGCGCCGTAAGCGTGCGCCGTGCAAACTCCGTCTTCGCCAGATTCTGCATCGCCAGTTCGCGCAATCCTTCCTTGCCATAGACCGTCAGATACACCGTCGCCATCAGCGCCACCAGCGCCTGATTCGTGCAGATGTTCGAGGTCGCCTTTTCGCGCCGGATATGCTGCTCGCGTGTGGCCAGCGTCAGCACAAATCCGCGATTTCCATCCGCATCCAGCGTCTGTCCGGCCAGTCGGCCCGGCATCTGGCGAATGTACTTTTCGCGGGTCGCAATCACGCCGCAGAACGGCCCGCCGTAGCTGATGGCCACGCCAAACGACTGCGCCTCCAGCGACACGATATCGGCCTCCACCGGCGGCCGCACCGCACCCAGCGAAACCGCCTCGGCGATGGAAACAATCAACAGCGCGCCCTTGGCATGGGCAATCTCCGCAATCGCCGGAATATCCTCGATCACGCCAAAGAAATTCGGCGACTGCACCAGTACGCATGCCGTATCTTCGGTGATCGCCGCATCCAGCAGCTCCAGTTGGATGCGCCCCGTTCGCGGGTCATAGCCGACCGTCGTGCTTGGCAGCCCCTGATGCTGTGCGTAGGTCGCCATCACCTCGCGATACTCCGGATGCACCGTCTGCGCAATCACCGAATGGCTGCGCCCGGTGATTCGCGCCGCCATCATCACGGCCTCGGCCGCGCCCGTCGAGCCGTCATACATGCTCGCGTTGGCCACGTCCATCCCCGTCAGCTCGCAGATCATTGTCTGGAACTCGAAGATCGCCTGCAGCGTGCCCTGCGTAATCTCCGCCTGATACGGCGTGTAGCTGGTCAGGAACTCTCCGCGCTGCACAATGGAATCAATCACCACCGGCCGATAATGCCGATAGCATCCCGCACCCAGAAAGCTCGCGTAGCCGGAGCCATTCTGTGCCGCAGCCTTGCGGAAGTATTCAATGATCTCGCTCTCGCCCATCTGCGGCGGAATCTTCAGGTCGCGGCGCAGACGATACTCTTCCGGAATCGCAACGAAGAGATCGTCCACATGACGTGCGCCGATCTTCTCCAGCATGGAGTTCCGTTCGGCAGGGGACTTCGGCAGGTAGCGCATGTTTACTTTCCGGTCTCTTCCGCAATGAATGCTTCGTATTCGGCTGCCGTCAGCAGGGTGTCCATCTGGGCCACATCGGCCAGCTCCACCCGGATCATCCATGCAGCATAGGCATCCTCGTTCACCTTGTCCGGCGCCGTGGCCAGCTCAGGGTTGATCGCCGCCACCGTCCCGCTGATCGGGGAGTACAGATCGCTGACCGCCTTCACGCTTTCCACGGAACCAAAGGTCTGGTTCGCAGTCACCGGATCGCCCACCTTGGGCAGGTCCACGAAGACAATATCTCCCAGCGTGCTCTGGGCATAGTCGGTAATGCCGACCGTCCCCAGTGTGCCTTCCACGGAGATCCATTCGTGTTCTTTGGTATAGCGCAGGTGCGTCGGGCAGGCCATGATTGTCCTCTTTTCGTCACGCGGTTTGTCGCGCGAAATACCCTTTCAGTGTAACCGGACAGGGGTCGCAGCCGCACGGCGGATCACCGCCCGCCCGCGGCCTTTTGTTCACCGGATGGCAAGAAGCGGATTCCCTTCACCGGGAGACGCCAAAGCCCGGATACGGCTCCAGCGGCACCAGCGCCAGAATCTCCAGCAGCCCGGCCTTGCGGATGGGCAGGCTTTCAATCATCGCCTCCACCTCAGCCACCGACCCGGCCTCCCACAAAATCGCCGCCCCGGCCAGATCCCCGCGTTTCCAGATCTGCCGCAACGCGCCAGCCGTATACAGCTCCCGGATGCGCCCCGTCTCGGCAGAAACCAGCTCAGGGGTAAATGCTGCCGGATCATCCATCCTCCGGCGACTCAATGTCAAAACCTGCATGAAAACCTCCGCGTCACGACTTCGCCCGCTTGTAAAACGGCGTTGGCACCTGCCTGGCGCGCACACGATTCGCCCGCACCTGCACAAACACATCTTCCTTGCTCTCGGCCACCGCGCGCGGCACATAGGCAAACGCAATATTCGTCTTCAGGAACGGTGCCGGCGAGCCGCTGGTCACCGTCCCAATCGTCTCTCCAGCCTCGTTCAGCACCGGATATCCATCCCGGGCAATGCCGCGCTCCACCATCTCCAGCCCCACCAGCTGGTTGGCTGGTCCGCCGGCATCCTTCAGCGCCTGCAGGGCCGCCCGACCCAGAAAATCCGCAGGCTTGCCCAGCTTCAGCCAGCGCTCCAGCCCGGCCTCCAGCGGTGTAATGCTGTCGGAGATTTCGTGCCCATAGAGCGGCATGCCAGCCTCCAGTCGCAGCGTGTTGCGCGCGCCCAGTCCGCAGGGCAGAATACCGAACTCCGCACCCGCCTCCATCACCGCATTCCACACCTTCTCGCTCGTCGCCACATCGGACGGGATGTAGATCTCAAACCCGTCCTCACCCGAGTACCCCGTGCGTGCAATCAGCGTGTTGTGTACCCCTGCCACCTGTCCAAAAGTGAAGCGATAGTTGCGTATCGCCGCCAGATCCACCTTTGTCAGCTTTTGCAGCGTCTCCAGCGCGCGTGGCCCCTGAATGGCCAGTTGCGAATAGTAGCTGGAGTAGTCGCTGATGTGGATTCCGTGGGTCACCCCCACCTGCGAGCGGATCCACGCGTAATCCTTGTCCTTGGTCCCGGCGTTCACCACCAGCAGGTAATCATGCTCTCCAAGCTTGTGGACCAAAATGTCATCCACCACTGTCCCGTTCGGCGTCAGCAGCGCCGAGTACTGGGCCTGGCCGATCTCCAGCTTCGAGGCGTCATTCATGGTGATCCGCTGTACCGCATCCAGCGAATTCGGACCGCGAAACTGGATCTCGCCCATGTGCGAGACATCGAAAAGCCCCACCGCTGTGCGCACGGCCATATGCTCGGCAATCAGGCCGGAGTACTCCACCGGCATATCCCAGCCGCCAAAATCCACCATCTTGGCCTTCAGCGCACGATGCGTCGCATTCAGTGCCGTCTTTTTCAGTTCCGGAGTCTGTTCAGTCATTCCACTTCCTTTTGGGCCTCTGGTCCAAGGCCATCCAGATTGACAATAGGTCGGCCTTGCCTTCCCGGTCAATGCTGTACACACAGTTCAGTCCTGCCCGATGAAACGCCCCTGCCATTCCACGCCACCCGGCCTCGCAGTCCGCGGAAGCTGGCGACCTCGGCAACTTGCGATAGGATGAGAGGCAACCCAAGGATCGGAGTCTTGCATGAACGATAAAATTCGCGGTGTTCTCGCCATCCTCGTCGGCATCTTTGCCATCTATGAAAGCTGGCGTCTGCACCAGATGCGCCCCGGCCACTGGCAGGTCTGGTTTGAACTGGTCCTCGGCATCGGAGTCATCGGTTTGGGCATCTGGCGCCTGCGCCGCAATCCCAAATCCAAGCTCGACGAACTGCTGAAATAGCCTGCCGCATGGCCACCCTCTACAACCGCATTCAGGGGCGCAACCTGGATCGCCTCAGCGCCTTGAGTGACGGCATCTTTGCCGTCGCCATGACGCTGCTCGTGCTCGATATCCATCTGCCTGCTGCACAGTCCATCCATTCCCAATCCGAGCTTCTGCATGGCCTGGCGACACTGACACCGCAGTGGGTGGTCTATCTCATGAGCTTCCTCACGCTCGGCATCTTCTGGGCCGGGCAGCAGACGCAGTTGAACCACATCGCCGAAGGCAGCCGCGATCTCACCTGGATTCACCTCTGCTTCCTCTTCTCCATCACGCTTCTGCCGCTCTCCACGCGGCTGCTCGGCGAGTTCATGCTCTACCCGGCAGCGGTGCTCCTTTACTGGGCCAATCTCCTCCTCGCCGGAGCCATGCTCTTCTGGAGCTGGAAGCATGCCAGCTCCCACGGGCTCATCCGCCCGGACACTCCGCCCGAGGTGCAGGCAGCCATTTGCAGGCGCATCGGCATCGCACAGTCGCTCTATGCCGCCGGAGCCGCGCTCTGCTTCTATCGCACCTGGCTCAGTGTTGCCGTCATCGTGCTCGTGCAGTTGAACTACGCCGGCGCCCCGGCCATCCGCCGCCATCGCGGCGCCGGGAGCAGCTCCTAGGGCCTGTTCACACTTCTGGGGTGGTGGCGACGGAAGGCCATTTTGCCCAGGTCAGGATTCGGGTTGGGAAGCGAGGAGTGACAGATACCGGGTGTAGTCCATTACCAGGCTATGGGGCGACGAGCGACGCAGAGATGGGGAAAATGGCCCCCGTCCCTTCGGGTTGCGGGGAAAATCCGGCCATACCTTCGTTGTCGTCCTCGGTTGTGGGGCCGCCACAGCCTTCGGACTCCGCCTCGTCTGGCCGGATTTTCCCTCGCAACGCCATCCACCCCAGAAGTGTGAACAGGCCCTAGACAATCTCGCGGTATTCCCCAAAAACTCCACGCAGCGTATCCGCAATCTCGCCCACCGTAGCCTCGGCCTCCACGGCTTCCACAATCGCCGCCATCAGGTTGCCGCTGCCGCGTGCCACATCCTGCAGATGATCCAGTGCCGCCTTCCATGGGCCGCTGTTGCGGCGTTGCCGATAGGCGCGCAGCCGCTCCACCTGGCGACGTTCCAACTCCGGGTCCACCTTCTGCAGCGGGATCTCTGCCGGCTCAGCCTCCTGGAATCGATTCACACCCACCACAACGCTGTCCCCGGCATCCACCCTGCGCTGCCAGGCATACGCAGACTGCTGAATCTGCTGCTGCACCCATCCGGTTTCCACCGCGCGCAGCACGCCGCCATGGGCCTGGATCTGGGCAAACAGCGTATGCGCCTCCGCCTCCAGCCGATCCGTCATCGCTTCCACCGCATACGATCCACCCAGCGGATCGGCCATCTCCGCCACGCCGCTTTCATAGGCCAGAATCTGCTGCGTGCGCAGCGCAATGCGCGCAGCCGTTTCCGTCGGCAGCGCCAGCGCCTCATCGTAGCCGTTGGTATGCAGGCTCTGCGCACCGCCCAGCACCGCAGCCAGCGCCTCCAGCGCCGTGCGCACAATGTTGTTCTCCGGCTGCTGCGCCGTCAGCGTCGATCCTGCCGTCTGCGCATGGAAGCGCAGCATCCACGCGCGCGGATTGCGCGCATGAAACTCATCCCGCATCCATCGCGCCCAGATTCTCCGCGCCGCGCGAAACTTGGCCACTTCCTCCAGCAGATTCGAGTGGGCATTGAAGAAGAAGCTGAGCCGCGGGGCAAAGTCGTCAATCAGCATCCCCGTGCCCAGCGCTGCCTCCACGTATGCCCGTCCA
>JAJZHR010000066.1 GCA_021810815.1 Acidobacteriota bacterium
ATCGTGATGCGCTATGTGGTGGCTGGCGACCGGGTGCGCTACCTGAGCGCGGAGCGGGGGGACGCGTGGGAAGAGGTTCCGGTGAGTCTGGTGGATTGGGACGCGACTCACACATGGGAGAAGGACCATGCCCCCGGCGCAGCTCTGCAGACCACGCGGCCTGTCCCCATCGACCCGGAGTTGCAGAAGGACGAGGAGGAGCAGGCGGCGCGGATGCCGGAGGTGCGGCCGAATCTATACCTTCCCGAAGATGGCGGAGTTCTTGCGCTGGACACATTTCGGGGAACGCCGGAGCTCGCGGTGCTGAAGCAGTCGCAGAGTCAGGCGGGGGCGACCAGCAGCCACAATATCCTGAAGGCGGCGATCAATCCGATGTCCCTTCCCCACCCGTTGCTTCAACTGCCCGGAATCCAGGCCAAGACCCAGCTTCATGTGAATCTTCCGGTGCTGTACATCAGCCTGGACAGCGATTCCCTGCCTGACGCCGAGCCGCGCGACTTCAGAGTGGACACGCATGGGGCGAGTTCGTTGAAGGACGCGCAGGGAGGCTCGACTGCCAGCCGCTATGTGATTGTTCGGGCCGACGTGCGGAGGGACATCCGCGTGATTGGCAGCTTCAATCTGGGGCGGCTGGGCGACGGTAGCCAGTCGGAGATCCTCGTGGAGACGCAGGCGGAGGCGATGCCGGGGGGCAAATGGATGAAGTTGACTCCGAAGGAGCCGCTCAGCTTCGGCGAATACGCCTTGATGGAGGTGCTTTCGCCGAGGGAGGTGAATCTGGGTATATGGGACTTCGGAGTGCATCCGGTGGCGCCGGAGAACAGGGACGCCATTTTGCCGTTGGCCAAGAAAAAGCTGACGGTGGTTGCAAGGTGACCAGGCGTCGTCTGCATCGTGTCAAAATTTCGCGAAAACGCGAAAAGAAGAGAAGGGTATCCCAGCTTCTGGCTACCGAATGTCTGGCTTGTTCCGTCCAATGGATTCAGAAGCTACAGACGCAAGGTTCTTGCGGGTCTGGATTTCCGGCGTTTCCAGAGGTGTGCCTGGAATCCCTATGTTTCAGCGGAAAAACTGAAATTTCCCCGTGGTACCTTTAACTGAAATCCGAGAAGCAAAGGCTGCAGTGGATCGATCCCTCCCAAGACGGTTTGACATCTCGAAGTTCACATTCGTGTTCTTCGCGCTGGCGGTTTCCATCTTTGGATGGGGACTTCAGTCCAAGCTGTCGCTCTACAATCCGCATACGTTGACCCAAACGATGCCGAAGGCGAAGCTGGTTTTGCGGGATGAAAGGAACGTGCACAGCGAAGAGAACTCGCTGGAGCGCGGAGATCCGATTCCGAACCAGAAGACTGCTCCATGGGGGAGCGCTCTCTACTTCGTGTTGGCCGCCATGGTCCTGGCTCCCTACCGGATGAAGAGTTTGCGCAAGCCAGGGAAAGCTGTACGTGCCCGCGTGCCTGCGGATGGAACGCTTCTGAGCGCCTTGTTTTTCCGGCCGCCGCCGGTGCTGGCTTAAATTCCCGCTGTCTTCTGATTTCATTCGATTTTCGGTCATCAAAACAATCAGGAAGCCCCGGGTTCGGCCAAGAGGCATGCAGCCTCTCGCCTATCTTTTTCATTGCCTTTTCGTCTTGTCATGCAAGGATAAGGGCCGGGTCAGAAACGTCACAAGAAACACACTTTCTCTATAGAACAGGTGCACCGTCACTATGCGCAAGCGATCCTACTTGATAGCAGCCGCAGTCCTTGTCGTCATTCTCATCGTGGTCGTCATCGTGCGCCGCGACGGTGATAAGGCAGCCCCGGCTGAAGTTCCAACGGCATCGGTGGCCCCGGTGGTTCGCGGCTCCCTATCGCACACGCTCTACCTGGCGGGCCAGTTCCAGCCCTACCAGGTGGTCGATGTCCACGCCAAGGTCTCCGGCTACATCAAGAACATCTACGTCGATATCGGCGACAAGGTGACTGCGGGCGAGGTGCTGGCTGTGCTCGAGGTGCCGGAATTGGCGGCCCAATTGGAGGGAACCGTCTCGGCCGTGAAGGCGAGCAAAGAGGCGATCATGCGGGCTCAGAACTCCGTGGCCCGCGCGGAGGCGGAGCATACCTCGCTGCATGCGCGGTATGAGCGTCTTAAAAAGACGGCGGCGGTGCAGCCCGGCCTGATCGCTCAACAGGAGCTGGACGACGCTCAGTCGCAGGATCTTTCGTCCGAGGCGAAGATCGACGAGGCGAAATCGGCCCTGTCCGACGCGAAGCAGCAGTCGGACGTGGCCATCGCGAACAACAAGCGGGTCAGCGCGCTGGAGGACTATACCAAAGTGACTGCGCCTCTGAAGGGGGTCATCATCTGGCGGTATGCCGACACCGGCGCGCTCATCCAAGCGGGCACCTCCTCGGACACGACCACTCTCCCCGTGGTCAAGCTCTCGCAAAGCGACCTGCTTCGTTTGCGGATGCCAGTTCCTGAGGACGCGGTCGAGTACGTCCATGAGGGCGAGTTGGTGAATGTCAGAGTGGACGCTGTGAACCGGACATTCGTCGGCAAGGTGGTGCGCTTCACCCGAGATGTCAGTTTAGCGACCCGCACCATGGAGACTGAAATCGACGTGAAGAATGACGACTTGTCGCTGACCACCGGAATGTATGCCAACACCGTGCTTCAGTTGGAGCACCGCGACAACGTGTTGACCATACCCGAGCAGGCCGTGCTCCAGAATGGCTCGAAATCCTCGGTGCTGGTGGTGGACGCGCAGAACCGTGTTCAGTCGCGCGATGTCGTTATTGGCCTTCGCGGATCCTACATTGTTGAGGTGATGAGCGGTCTGCGGGAGGGCGAGCGCGTTATCACTGGAGGGCAGACCAACTATCAGGTCGGCGAGACAGTGCAGCCCAAGTTGATCCCGGTCCCCACTGCGGCCGACGTTGCCCAAGAAACGTCCGGAGAGGATCAGTAATGCCTAAGTTCGCCCTGAGCTACCCGTTCTTCATTATTATGGCCTGTTTGGTGATCGTCGTCCTCGGCGTCACCAATATCGCCAGCATGCCCGTAGATCTGTTCCCGAAGATCGACATGCCCGTGGTCGTGGTCGCCACTTTTTACTCCGGCATGCCGCCCCAGCAGATTGAGGCGGATATCACGGACACCTTCGAAAGATTCTTCACTTTAGGCAATAATATCGACCACATCGAGTCCCGCTCGATCACGGGCGTCAGCCTCATCAAGATTTTCTTCGTTCCGGGCACGGATCCGAATGCCGCCCTCAGCAATATAGCCAACCTTGCAATGGCGGATCTCCGCCGTTTGCCGCCTGGAACGCTGCCCCCCGTCGTGCTCAGCATGGATGCGTCCAGCCAGCCGGTATGTCTTGTGACGTTGAAAGGGGCTGGCTTGAATGAGACCGATCTGAAGGATCTGGCGCAGTTCCAAGTGCGCAACCAGATCGCGAACGTACCGGGAGCTTCAGTTCCGCAGCCGTTCGGTGGTCGGTATCGGCAGATCATGGTGTACGTGGATCCGCTGAAGCTGGAGGCTCACAACCTCAGCCTCATGGATGTGGTTCACGCGGTCAATGATTCCAACCTGATCCTTCCCGCCGGCGATGTCCGCATCGGGACCAAAGATTACAACATTTACGCCAACAGCCAGGTGCCGACGCCGGACGAGATCAACCAGATGCCGCTGAAGTCGGTCGGCAACGCCTCCATCATGGTCGCCGATATCGGCCATGCCGAGGACTCTGGCACCATCCAGACCAACATTGTCCGCATCGACGGCCAGAAGTCGGTCTATATTCCCGTCCTCAAGCAGGGCGGCGACAGCAACACCATCACCATTGTCAACGGCATGAAGGAGGCCATCACCAAGCTGGTTGACATTCCCGCCAGTCTGCGCACCGCTGTTGTGTTCGACCAGTCGCTCTTCGTCAAGGGCGCGATCAAGAACCTGGTGAAGGAAGCCAGCATCGGGCTGGTGCTCACCGGCATCATGATTCTTCTCTTCCTAGGGAGCCCGCGCGCCACATTTGCGGTTCTGCTATCGATCCCGCTCTCTGCTCTTGTCTGTTTGCTGCTGATGAAGGCGATGGGAGGATCGATCAACACCATGCTTCTCGGCGGCCTCGCGCTGGCCTTCTCGCGTCTTATCGACGATTCCGTGGTGGTTCTGGAGAACATCTTCCGATACATGGAGATGGGCTTCGAGCCAAGAGAAGCCGCTGAAAAGGGGGGCATGGAGGTGTCGCTCGCTGTTCTTGCGGCCACCTCGACGACCTCGATCGTCTTCTTCCCTGTGACGTTCTTCTCGGGCGTCAGCAAGTACATCTTCACCGACCTTGCTTTGGGCGTCGTTCTTTCTATTTTCGCGTCCTACATCTTCGCCATGACGGTAGTTCCGCTCTACTGCTCGAAGTTCATCCACATCCATCACGGCACGACGCCAGAGGAGCAGGAGGCGAGTGGCCCGGGCTTCTTCAAGCGTTTCGAGCTGCGCTTCAACGAATATTTCCACGCGCTGCTGGATTGGTATGAGACGAAGGCCTACGCGGCCCTGAAGCGGCCCGGCTTCACATCGCTGGTCATCGGTGGCGGCGTGCTGCTGATATTGGTTGGTGTCGGTCCGTTCCTGGGGCGTGCTTATTTCCCGCGAACCGATCCAGGGCAGTTCGTCATCAACATTCAAATGCCGAGCGGAACGCGCATCGAACTCAGCGACGAGTACATCGCGAAGGTAGAGGATGAGATACGCAAGATCGTTCCTCCTGGCGATCTCGACATGATCGTCTCCAACATTGGCATCACGCCCGACCTTTCCGCCATCTTCACCACCAACGCCTCCATGGACACCGCCTTTGTGCAGGTGAGCTTGAAGGAGGGGCACAAGGTGGGCAGCTATGCATACATGTCCCGTGTGCGCCGCAAGCTGGCCTCTGACATGCCCGAACTGACCACCTACTTCCAGGCTGGCGGCCTTGTGGACTCGGTGATCAACCAGGGTCTGCCCGCGCCGATCGACATCCAGATCGCGGGCAACGACATGGATCAGACCTTCGCCATGGCTCAGGGCCTGGCAGCCAAGATCAGGCGCGTCAAGAATGTGAGCGATGTCCTGATCCCTCAGAACCTGCGCTATCCGGGTCTCGCGATGAATGTTGATCGCGAGCGCGCAAGCCTCATCGGCCTTTCTCCGAAAGAGGTGGTGGACGACGTCATCACCGCCCTCACCTCGAACGGCATGATCGCGCCGAGCTACTGGATCGACCCAAATACGGGCAACAACTACATGCTGACGGTGCAGTACTTCGACCAGCAGATCGGCAGCATGAATATGGAGTCCTTCAAGAACATTCCCTTGCGGGCTCCTAATATCTCCAGCTATACCCCGCTCCAGTCCGTGGTGTCCATCAAGGAGATCAACACGCCCACCGAGGTGGATCACTACCAAATCCGCCGCATCATCGACATCTACGTCATGCCCTCCACCGAGGCTCTGCAGGGGGTGAACGCAGATGTGATGAAGCTCGTGCACGGTCTCGTCCTGCCGCACAACGTCACGGTTCAGGTTCGTGGCGCTGTCGTCAGCATGAACGATTCCTTCAAGAGGTTCGCCATCGGGCTGCTGCTCTCCATCGCGCTGGTCTACCTGATCCTGATGGCGCAGTTCACCTCGTTCGTGGATCCGTTCATCATTCTGATGGCGATTCCCCCGGGCCTCGCGGGAGTGGTGATCACGCTCTACGTCACCCACAGCACGCTGAATATCATGTCGCTGATGGGTGTGATCATGATGACGGGAATCGTGGTGTCGAACAGCATCCTGATTGTGGAGTTCGCCCATGTGCTGCACGAGCAGGGCAAGTCGGTGCTGGATTCGGTGGTTCAGTCGTGCAAGATCCGCCTGCGGCCCATCCTGATGACATCGCTGGCGACCTTGCTTGGCATGATCCCCATGGCGCTCGGGCTTGAGGCGGGCAGCGAGCAGTATGCTCCGCTGGCGCGCGCAATCATCGGCGGTTTGGCGTTGTCGGTCGTCGTCACGGTTTTCCTGGTGCCTGCGGTCTACGTTCTCGTCCATGGCCGCCACGACGCGGAAGCACCAGCACAAGAGGCACATGTATGACTTTGAAGGAACGCATTCCGATGAGCCCTCGTCCCATGTTTCATTGCCGGAGGAACCGCTCCGTCTGCCAGCTTGCCCTTTTCGCGTCGCTGATCGCGCTGACATCGATGCCGCTCGGCGCGCAGAGCAAAGCATCCCTGCCTGACGATCCGTCGCGGGCACTGTTTACCAAGGGCGGAATCTCGCGTTTGGAAGCAGGTGCGGTGGCCCCGGCTGCCGGCGCCAAAGTCGAGGTGTCGCAGAACGGAGCAGCGCCGCCAGCAGTCCCGAGCGCGCCGTCGGGCCAGCCATCTGGAGGCATGATGGGTGCTTCCGGCTCGTCCGGAGCAAATTCCAGCGCCTCTGGATCAACGGCAGGGGTCGGCGTGCTGTCGTCGAGCATGATGCAAGCGATGGGGACGCCGGGACCCACGCTGACGCGTACTGAAGCCGAGCAGATGGCCATCAAAAACAATCCCCGCATCAGCGTAACCAAGCTGCTGGCGCTGGCCCAGGGCCAGATGGTGAGGGAGGCGCGGTCGGCGAACCTGCCCACCGTCGTCACGAGCGTTACGGCGGAGAATGCCTATGAGGCAAGCCGCATCTCCGCAGGCGCGCTTACTGCGTCGCGTCTTTTCTCCCATGCCGGGGCGGGTGGGGACTTTACCCAGCTCATCACGGACTTTGGCAGGACGCATAACCTGGTCGCCTCCTCGAAGCTGCAGGAGAAGGCGCAGAATGCCACCGCTCTGGCAACCGCCGAAGACATCATCATTGCCACTGACCAGGCGTTCTACAACGCGCTGCAGGCGCAGGCGCTGTTGCAAGTCGCTCTGCAGACCGTGGCCACGCGCAACACCACGCAGATCCAGATCAATCAATTGACGCAGAACAAGCTCAAGTCCACGCTGGACTTGAGCTTCGCCAATGTGAATCTGTCGCAGGCCAAGCTGCTGCAACTGGATGCTGAGAACAATGTGGAGTCGTCCATGGCGCAGCTCGACGAAGTGCTGGGCACGGACAAGGCGACGGTCTATAAGCTGGTGGACAATTCAGATACCTTGCAGGCTCCGCCGCCGGATCCCGAGCAGTTGGTGCAGGAGGCTCTGCAGCAGCGGCCGGACTTGCAGTCGCTCGGCTTCCAGCAGCAGGCTGATGTGAAGTTCGCCAAGGCGCAGCGCGATCAGTTATTTCCCACCATCAGCACGATGGGGACTCTCGGTTCGGTGCCCATTCGCGATGCACGGTACTACACCTCCAACTGGTGGGGCGCGATCGGAGTCAATCTGAACATCCCGGTGTTCAACGGATTCCTGTACAGCGCGCAGGCGAAAGAGGCGCAGTACCGCGCCAAGGCCGCATCCGAGCAGACTCGCGACCTGCATGACCGCATTGTGCGCGACGTGCGCACGACGTGGCTGTCTGCCAATACGGCCTATCAGAAAGTGAGCGTGACGGAGGAGTTGCTGAACGAGGCCAACCTGGCGCTGAAACTGGCTCAGGCGCGGTACGACCTCGGCCTGAGCAACATCGTCGAGTTGAGCCAGGCGCAGTTCCAGCAGACGGACGCCGCCATCGGCAACACCAACGCACAGTACCAGTACCGGCTCGCGCTGGCCACGATCAACTATCAGATCGGCGTGGCTCCGTAGTTGCCGCTGGAAGCAACGGCCTGCTCCGCAAGGCGAGTGGAGCAGGCCGCTTGGACGAGTTGCTTCCTTGCGAATGCGGGCCTGGTGGAGTCAGTGGCGAAGATTTGCCTGCAAATAGAGCTGCACGGCCACTGGCACACCCTTGCGGACGGCAGGCTCGTAGCGGGAGCGATGGATGGTTTGATAGAAGGCCTCGTCAAGGCCCAGGCCGAGCGGCTGCACCAGCCACACCTCTCCGGGCTTCCCGTCGGCACCAATCACATACGCGACAGCCTCGTAGCCGATGATCTCCTGGCGATACGCAGCATCTGGAACCTTGAGCGGAAAAAAGTAGGTCGTCTTCGGCGGCTGTACCTCGAATGCGGGCACCTCTTCCGTCCCATGATCGGTCAAGACCCGGATATGTGTTGACCGTTGGCCCGGAGGCGGCAGCGGATCCGGATTTGCGGATCCGGGAAGCAGGTAGCGCCAACGAGCCGGAGCGTTCTTGAGCGCGGTCTTCAAGTCGCTGTAGAAGAGGAGTTGGGGCAACTGGTCCAGGGAGGCGCTGGATGCATCTGCGGCGAGATCTACCTGGATCTGCACCGGAATTCTCATCGGGATGAACTCGGGAGCGCCGTACGGATCGTTGGGCCGGATCAGCACACGGCTGCCGTTGATCTCCACCTTGTTCTTCGTCACGTTCACCTTTTCCACCGCGATGACCGAGAGGGTGAAGAAATCCTCGTTTTTCCCGACGAGGGTATGACCGTCGAATATGTAGTGGAGCTTCGAGCTGGCGGTGTAGTCGCGGAGATACCAGCTCTTGCCGACGAGCGTGCTTGTGACTGAGGATTCAATCGTGGCCGGTTCCGGCATTGCGGATACTGGAATCGGGGCAACAGACAGCAGCAACAGCACGGCAGCGAGGCAATTTCTCAGCATCTTGAGCAGGCTCCTTGGGTTGCGCGAATTCTACCATTGGCTCCGAACTGGCTTTGGGCAGAAGCATCATTGACGCAAGTCGGCGAGGTGGGCTATTCTTGAGTCTCGCGCAGTTTCGCCTGCGCCCACCTGTGTGCGCACCTTGCAGGACGGGCGTTGCGGCGAACTTTCAGATGGGTTCGTTTTCAGATGTGGTTGTTTCTCCGGGCCGAGAGCACGGGCCTGAACCTACCCCACCTCCAAGCAATCTGCGCCGGACACACGCGATCCTTAATGGTTTGCGGCAGGTTTCTCGCTCGCTTTG
>JAJZHR010000067.1 GCA_021810815.1 Acidobacteriota bacterium
TTGCCGAAGATGGTGAATGGAACGCCGTAGTGGCTGAGATGGGCGGCGATCGAGAGACCGTAGGGGCCAGCCCCGACAATCGCAATGCTGGTCGGATTCGGAGTCAAAAGGAGCCTCGCAGGAAGAGCACATTCCCTCCGTCGCGTCCCCGGGCCCAACAGGCGCCGGGAGGGTTGATTGGCGGGTGTGCGTTGCAGGATATCGCACGCAACGTTGCGAGGAGCAGCGCCTGGAATTGCGCAACGTTGATGCTGGTATGTCTTTGGCGGAATTGAGTATATAGTACCTCTACCCGAAATTTCCATTGACTCTTTCCGTCGAATTTTTTCGAATTCCGGCATCGCATCCTTGAGGAGCAGGCACCTGGACACGCGTCCAACAGAACAGCCAGCAGTACTGCTTGTCGCGAGCACCTGGTGGCCCCTGACCGCCCGCCTTGCGGCGTCTCTGCTGGATCATGGTTGCAGCGTCTCGGCGGTGTGCCCGCCCGGCCATCCGCTGCGCGTCGTCAGAGGCGTTTCCGCTCTGCATTCGTATCACGGCGTGTGGCCGATGCTTGCGCTTCGGAGAGCGATCCTGACAGAGCAGCCGGACGTGATTGTGCCGGGGGATGACGGCGTTGTGTGGCAGTTGCACCAGGCGTACGACTTGTTCCCGGAGCTGCGTCCGGTGATTGAGCGTTCGCTGGGCGCTCCGCAGTTCTATTCCAAGGTGCGCAGCAGGTCAGAGCTGCTGGAGGCAGCCCGCCACCTGGGCATTCTGGCACCCGCCAGCGAGCTGGTACAGAGCGAAGCGGAGCTGCGCAGGTGGGCGGCAGAGCATGGGTTTCCGGCTGCCCTGAAAGTGGATGGAACATGGGGAGGGGCAGGCGTGCAGGCCGTCCGCTCGCTTGAGGAGGCACTTGCGGCGTTTGAGCGCCTGGAGGATGGAGCAGGCGCGGCCGTCGCCCTGAAGCGGTGGATCGTGAATCGCGATCCGCTTGCGCTGTGGTCGTGGAGGCAACGGCAAGCGCCTGCGATCAGCATTCAGCAATGGATTGAAGGCACCCCTGCGACGGCGATGTTCGCCGCATGGGAGGGGAGGATGATCGGCGGAGTGGCGGTGAATGTGCTGGCGACGCAACACGCCAAAGGGGCAGCGACTATCGTGCGCCCCATCTTTCACGCAAAAATCGATGAGGCCGGCCTTCTGCTCGCCGAGTATTTCCAGCTGAGCGGCTTCTTTGGGCTGGACTTCATGATGGAAGAGAAGACCGGGCGGCCGTACCTGATCGAACTGAATCCCCGCTGCACGCAACTGGGGCATCTGCAACTGCGCGGAGAGACGGATCTTGCCGGACAGCTTGCTGCTGCGCTGGTGGGCAAGCCTGCTCCGAAAGCCACGTCTCCGATTCCGGATGGGGCCATCGCATTTTTCCCGCAGTCGCTGGAGTATGCGCCTGCATCCGGTGGGCTGGACGGCCTGATTTCGGCGAGCTATCTGGATGTTCCGGAGGGTCAGCCAGAGCTGCTGCTGGAACTCCGCGAGAAGGGGTGGCCGGAGCGGCAATGGGTTGCGCGCGCTTACCACTTCATGCGCGGCCGCTCCAGACGCGAATGATGCGAAGAAGGCAGCGACACGAATGCCCCGGCAGTGCGGCCCGGGGCATTCGTGTTTGCAGGGAGGGTGTTGGTGCTGGTCTACGCGCTGAAGAGGAGGATGCCCTCGTTCTTCGTGTCTTCGGTGCCGGCTACGGCGACGGGGCGGTAGAAGAGCTGGTTGTTTTCGAGGTAGACCTCCAGGAAGGCGGGCCGCTCGGCGATGCTGCCGCTGATCAGTGCCTCCGAGAGAGGGTCTTCCACGTAGCGCTGCAGGGCGCGGCGCAGAGGACGCGCGCCGTAGGAGCGGTCGGCGAGTGTCTTCTCGATGATCCACTTCTTGGCTTCGTCCGTGACCGAGATGGTGATGGCCTTGTGGACCAGATTCGCGTTGAGCTGCTGCACGAGAAGCTCGAGGATCTGGATCAGGTCCGCGTCCGTGAGCGCCTGGAAGATGATGATTTCGTCCAGACGGTTGAGGAACTCGGGGTTGAAGGTGCGCTTGACCTCGCCCCTGACCAGCTCCTCCATCTTGTCCATGACGAAGGCGTCTTCGTTGGACTGGAAGCCGAGGCCCTGGCGCTTCTGCAGGTGCTTGGCGCCGATGTTGGAGGTCATGACGATGATGGTGTTCTTGAAGTCCACGGTGTTGCCGAGGCCGTCGGTGAGCTGGCCGTCCTCGAAGACCTGGAGGAGGATGTTGAAGACGTCGGGGTGCGCCTTCTCGATTTCGTCGAGAAGGACGATGGAGTAGGGCGAACGCTTGACGCGCTCGGTGAGCTGGCCGCCCTCCTCGTAACCGACGTAGCCCGGAGGCGAGCCGATGAGCTTGGAGACGGAGTGCTTCTCCATGTACTCCGACATATCGAAGCGGATGAGGGACTTCTCCGATCCGAAGAGGAACTGGGCCAGGGTGCGCGCCATTTCGGTTTTGCCGACGCCGGTGGGGCCGAGGAAGAGGAAGCTGCCGATGGGACGGGCAGGGTTCTTGAGGCCGGCACGGGAGCGGCGGATCGCGCGCGAGAGAGCGGAGATAGCCTTCTCCTGCGAGATGATGCGCTTGTGCAGCTCCTGCTCGACGCGGAGCAGCTTCTGGGTCTCTTCTTCCTTGATGCTGGTGATGGGAACGCCGGTCCAGCGGCTGACGACGTCCTCAATGTCCTCGCGGGTGACGATGCCGGATGAGGAGTCGTCGAGGTGGTATTTGTCGCGGAGTGCGCGGAGGTTCTCGCGCTCCTTGCGCTCTTCGTCGGAGTAGAAGCGCGCCTTCTCGAACTCGTGGTTCGCGATGGCGTTCTCCATGCGGTGGACGATGAACTTGATGCGCTTCTGGACTTCTGTGATCTCCTCGGGAAGGCTGGTCTGGCGCAGCTTGACGCGCGCTCCTGCCTCGTCGATGAGGTCGATGGCCTTGTCGGGAAGGAAGCGGTCCGGGATGTAGCGGCTGGAGTGAGAGACGGCGAAGGAGATGGAGTCATCGGTGTAGCTGACCGCGTGGAACTTTTCGTAGCGGTCCTTGATGCCCATGATGATCTTGACCGCGTCTTCGTCGTTTGGCGGCGGCACTTTGACGGCCTGGAAGCGGCGCTCGAGGGAGCGGTCCTTCTCGATGGACTTCCGGTATTCGGCGGGGGTGGTTGCGCCGATGCACTGGACTTCGCCGCGCGAGAGGGCAGGCTTCAGGATGTTGGCGGCGTCGAGCGAGCCTTCGGCGGAACCTGCGCCGACGAGGGTGTGCAACTCGTCGATGAAGATGATGGCGTTGGGATTCTCCATCAACTCCTTCATGATGGTCTTCAGGCGCTCCTCGAACTGGCCACGGTACTTGGTGCCAGCGACGATGAGCGACAGGTCGAGGGCCAGAATGCGTTTTTCGGCGAGGAAGCTGGGCACGTCTCCGTCGGAGATGCGCTGGGCGAGGCCTTCGACGATGGCGGTTTTGCCAACGCCGGGCTCGCCGATGAGGACGGGGTTGTTCTTGGTGCGGCGGCAGAGGATCTGGATGAGGCGCTCCAGCTCCTGATCGCGGCCGACGAGCGGATCCATGGAGTTGTCCAGCGCGGCCTGGGTGAGGTCGCGGGAGAACTCGGCGAGGAGGCTGGATTCGCGGGCGCGTGCGGCGGTGGCAGGGGTCTTCTCCTGGGTGGAGCGCTGCAGCTCCTCGCGGATGGCGGGAAGGCGCAGGCCACGCTCGTGCAGGATCTCCGCTGCGAAGCATTTTTCTTCGCGGAGGAGGCCGAGCAGGAGGTGTTCGGTGCCGATGTGCTTGTGCGAGAGGCGTTCAGCTTCTTCCGCAGCGTAGGCGAGCACGCGCTTGCACTCGTTCGAGAGAGGCAGGTCCACCGAGGTGGAGACCTTCTCGCGAATGGTGGTGTGGCCCTCGATCTGTTTGCGGATCGATTCGACCGATGCGTGGGAGCGCAGGAAGCGGTTGGTGAGCGCTTTGTCCTCGCGCAGGAGGCCGAGCAGCAGGTGTTCGGTTTCAATGTAGGGAGAGCCGAACTGGCTGGCTTCATAGCGCGCGAAGAAGATAACGCGGCGAGCTTTTTCCGTATAGCGTTCGAACATGTTCCCCCTTCAAATCAGTCTCGCAGGCCACTTGCTTTGACGCAGGACCTGGAGCCGCTTGATGATGCCCGTCTGACGCTCAACCTTATCGCCAGACTGTTTCCGGCGCAGCTTGCATGCTCCGGTAGGAGAACCTCCTGGGAATTAGACATACAGTACAGCAAAAACGATGCAACGGCATCTGGGCAAACCGATGGGATGAATCCGCCTCGTCCCAGCTTAGACGCGAAACGGCGGATTTTAGTTCCCGGTTCCCTCTGGTGGGCTTTGCGCCTGCTCTATAGAAGTTGGTTGGATAATTTTAGACGATTTTGGGCGAAATTTCCTCCATGCGGCGGTCGCGGAGCTGGAATACGCGGGTGCATCGGCGCGCAAATGCGGGATTATGTGTGACAAGGATGGAGGTGAGACGGTGGGCGGCGTGGAGGCGTTCGATGAGGGAGAAGACGACCTCGGAGGTGCGGTGGTCGAGGTCGCCGGTGGGCTCGTCTGCCAGCAGCAGTCTGGGATTGGTTACGAGAGCGCGGGCCAGGGAGACACGCTGCTGCTCGCCTCCGGAGAGTTCGCCGGAGCGATGGTCGGCGCGGTCGGCGAGTTCGACTTCGGAGAGGCGGTCGAGGGCCTTTGCGAGGGAGGGTTTGCGGTCTTCTTCGCGGGTAAGCAGAGGCATGGCTACGTTCTCCAGAGCGGTGAACTCCGGCAGAAGGTAGTGCGCCTGCCAGACATAGCCGATCTGACGGTTGCGGAACTCGGAGGCGAGGTTCGGCGGCAGGGAGCAGAGGTCGATAGGGTCAGCGTGGCCGTCCTTTGCGTGGCTGTCCAGAGCGTCGTTGGCGCGGAAGAGCACCTTGCCGGAGGTGGGTGCGTCGAGCGCGCCCAGAAGGTGGAGCAGGCTGCTCTTGCCAGCGCCGGATTCGCCGATGATGGCAACGAGTTCGCCGGGGAAGACGGAGAAATTGAGGTTGTCGAAGAGGACGAGGGAGCCGCGGCCGGTCTTGTATTCCTTGCGGAGGGCTTGAACCTGAAGAAGAGGCGCTGGAACGCCGGAAAGAGGCGCGGGAGCCTCAGGAAGCGGTGAGCGCAAGCCGGGCGAGGGGTTGAGCGGGGCCAGCGAACGCGCTGGAGGGGGGAACTCGGCGTTGGGTTCGCCTGGCATGGGTTGAGGCGATTGTAAATGGCGAGTGACAACAAAGCAGCGGCTGACGTAGTATGGCGCGTTATGAAATACAACTTTCGCAATTCGACATTGAAAATGTGCGGTGGACTCGTGCTTGCCTCCATCGTCGCTCTCCCAGGCAGCGTTGCTTTCGGGCAGCTTGCGGGGTCACGGATTCCAACGACCAAAGCTGCGGACCATCCGGTGAAGTCGATTCAGGATACGGAGACGGTGGCGCAGAGGGATGAGCGGATGGCGTGGTGGCGCGCGGCGCGCTTCGGGATGTTCATCCACTGGGGGCTGTACGCTGTTCCTGCGGGGACGTGGAACGGGAAGCAGATTCCGGGGATTGGCGAATGGATCATGAACAACGCCAAGATTCCAGTGGCGGACTATGAGAAGCTGGCGGCGCAGTTCGACCCCACCAAGTTCAACGCGGACGAGTGGGTGGAAATGGCGAAGTCGGCCGGTGTGAAGTACATCGTGATCACGGCGAAGCACCATGACGGCTTCGCGATGTTCAAGTCGGACGCGAACAAGTTCAATATTGTGGACGCGACGCCGTTCAAGCGCGATCCCCTGCGGGAGCTGGCGATTGCCTGCCATAAGCAGGGCATCAAGCTGGGGTTCTACTATTCGCAGGACCAGGACTGGACGGCTCCGGGAGCTGCGGCTCTGCACGGGGGCCACTGGGACAAGGCGCAGGACGGCAGCTTCGCCGACTACATCCACACCAAGGCGATTCCGCAGTTGAAGGAGCTGCTGACGAACTACCAGGGCGAGGCCGCGCCGGACGTGATCTGGTTCGACACGCCGACCAAGGACATGACGCCGCAGCTTGCGGGCGAGATTGTGGCGCTGCTGAACCAGCATCCGCAGCTGATCTGGAACAACCGGCTGGGCGGAGGCTACCAGGGCGACACGGAGACGCCGGAGCAGCACATTCCACCGCAGGGCTATCCCGGCAAGGACTGGGAAACCTGCATGACCATCAACGACACCTGGGGCTACAAGTCGTACGACACGAACTTCAAGTCCACCGAGACGCTGCTGCGCAACCTGATCGACATCGCCAGCAAGGGAGGGAACTACCTGCTGAACGTGGGGCCGGATGCGACGGGAACGATTCCACAGCCGGAGCAGGACAGGATGCTCGCGATGGGGCAGTGGCTGAAGGTGAACGGAGAGGCGATCTACGGGACGGGGCCGACGCCGTGGGGAGCCGAAGCAGGCGCGTTCAGCCCGACGGAGAAGGACAAGAAGGGACAGCCGCTGTGGGTGGCCAAGTGGGACTGGCGCGCTACGACCAAGCCGAACCGGATCTTCGTGAGCATCTTCAAGTGGCCGGGTGCGAGCTTTGATGTGCCGGCTACCAAGGCGCATGTGGTGAAGGCGTACATGCTGGCCGACGCGAAGCAGACTCCGCTGAAGCTGACTCCTGCGGCGGGTGGCGGCGTTGCGGTGGCCCTGCCGGTAAGCGCGCCGGATCCGATTGCCAGCGTGCTGGTGCTGGAGACGCGGCCGTAGGGTGGCCGGGTAGAGCAAACCGCGGATTTCGCGGATAAGAACGGATCAGGACGCAATACTTGCGGGGGATTCGTGCAGGTGGGCTGCGAGAAGCCAGAACAGGCTTTCGCAGCCTGCTTTGCCTGCCTGCGAAAGAGCGGGCAACAGAGAATTTCCGCTTCGCTCCTGAAGAACAACCAGAAGCAAGGGCTATTCGTAGCGGAGGGCTTCTGCGGGTAGGATGCGGGCGGCGCTGGATGAGGGGTAGATGGTGGCCAGCAGGGAGACTCCCAGGGAGACGGCGGCTACGATGAGGGCGTCTGTGAGCCGGGGAGCGAAGGGAAGGTAGTCGATGGCGTAGACCTCTGCGGAGAGGTGGATGAAGCGGTAGTGTCCTCCCGCCCAGGCTGCGGCGTAGCCGACTACGAGGCCGAGCGCGGTTCCGATGAGGCTGATGAGCAGGCCCTGGAAGAGGAAGATGCGGCGGATCTGCTCTGCGCGGACGCCGAAGCTCATGAGAACGGCGATGTCGCGGGTCTTCTCCATCACCATCATGGTGAGAGCGATGAGGATGTTGAGAGCGGCGACGCAGACGATGAGGGCGATGACGATGAAGGTGACGATCTGCTCCAGTCGCAGGGCGCGGAAGAGTTCGCGGTTCTGCTCCATCCAGTTGGTGGTCTGGTAGCCGGGGCCTGCGGCGGCCTCGATGGCGCGGCCGATGGTGTCTGCGTGGTAAAGGTCGTCCACCTTGAAGCTGATGACGGAGATGAGGTCGGGCTCGCTGAAGAGGCGCTGCGCGTCGGCGAGGCGGAGGAAGGCGAGGCCGTTGTCGTACTGGTAGAAGCCGGACTTGAAGATGCCGTCGACGCGAAAGGTCTGGAAGCGGGGAATGAGGCCGAGGGGAGTGAGTTCGCCCTGGGGGCTGGTGACGAGGACCGTGTCGCCGACGGTGGCGCCGATGGCTTCGGCGAGGTCATTGCCGATGACGATGGGAGGGATGGAGCCTGCTGTGGGCTGGCTTGCCGACTGGCTGAATGGCTGACTGGCCAGGCTCTCCGCGCTGCCCTGACTGACGGCTTGCAGCAGGTCGCTGACGCGGCGCTCGTCCGCAGGGACGATTCCTTTTATCAGGACGCCGCCAGCGCGGCCTCCGTGGGAGATGAGGACCTGGCCGTAGAGGCCGGGAGCGTCGGCGACGACGTGGGGGACCTGTTGCAGGCGGGCGAGCAGGGGCCGCCAGTTGCGGATGCCGTCGCCGGTGATGCGCATGAGGTCAACGTGGGAGGTAGACCCGAGGAGGCGATCCTGCAGGTCGCGGCGCATGCCGTTGGTGATGGCGAGGGCGATGATGAGGGATGCGACTCCGGCAGCGACTCCGATGACGGAGATGGCCGTGATGACGCCAACCACCGCCTGCCTGCGCTTGGCGCGGAGATAGCGGGCGGCGATGAAAAGCTCAAAGCGCATCAGCGTTCCTTAGCGGACAATCGCTTTGACTGTGGCCATGTTGGCACGCCGGTCATAGACGCGGACTGCGATGACGTGCTCCCTCGGGTTCACGGGCTTCGCGGCATCCGGCGGCAGGGGCGGCACGGCAGCGGTGAAGTCGTAGCGTTCGTTGAGGGAGTCGGACATTTTGCCGATCGGCTCCAGATAATGCCATGGGCCTGCGTCCACGGAATACTCGGCGTGGGAGATGGGCGAGGTGGTGTCGCGGGCATCGAGGGTCGCGTGGATGGCTTCGCCTTGCAGGGTCGCGGTCAGGGCGGAAAGCACCGGTGGCGTTGTATCCACTTCAAAGTGGCGGCTGGAGCGCTCGCCTGTGAGAGCGTCGCCGGGAGTGTGCGAGGGGGCGTCGCTGGCCACTACTTTCAGGGTGTAGCCGCCATCGGGAAGGAGAGCCGAGTCGAAGCTGTAGAAGGTGGCGGCGATCCTGTCCTTCAGCAACTGCCAGTTCTGCTCGCCGTCTCCGCGATAGTACAGGGAGAAGCGGAGATGGTCGCCGTTGTCATCGTGGGCGAGCCAGCGGGCGGTGATGGCGGTCTTGTCCACCAGGGCGGGCAACGGAGCGGCAGTCTCATCCTGCTGGGGAAAGTTGAACAGGTTG
>JAJZHR010000068.1 GCA_021810815.1 Acidobacteriota bacterium
CCCACCTCCGTCCATGCGAGGCCCGTAACCAGGCCCACCTCGCTGCGCTCGTGCAACTGCGATCCGCGGAACTTGGCCACCCCAAGGAACTCGGCAGTGTTGGCCGCAGTGATCTCTTCCTTGTGCTTGGCGCCGTTCTTCACAATGCGGCGCGCCACCTTGCGGCAGACGTTGCCGATCTCGCGCTCCAGGTTACGAACGCCCGCCTCGCGCGTGTAGCTGCCGATGATGTCCTGCAAGGCCTCGTCGGTGAAGACGATCTGCTTGTCTGTCAGCCCGGTGGCCTCGCGCTGCTTCTTCACCAGGTACTGCTTGGCGATTTCAAGCTTCTCCACCTCGGTGTAGCCGTGCAGCCGGATAATCTCCATACGATCCTGCAAGGGGCCGGGGATGGTGTGCAGAACATTCGCCGTCGCCACGAAGAGGACGTTCGAAAGGTCGTATTCCACGTCGAGATAATGGTCCTGGAAGCTGGTGTTCTGCTCCGGATCCAGCACCTCCAGCAGCGCCGACGCTGGATCGCCGCGGAAATCCGAGGCCATCTTGTCGATCTCGTCCAGCATGAACACGGGATTCTTCGTTCCCGCCTTTTTCAGCGACTGGATAATCTGCCCCGGCAGCGCTCCGATGTAGGTGCGGCGGTGGCCCCGAATCTCCGCCTCGTCGCGCACTCCGCCCAGCGACATACGGACAAATTTGCGTCCCGTAGCCTTCGCGATGGACATGCCAAGCGAGGTCTTGCCTACCCCGGGAGGTCCGACGAAGCACAGGATAGACCCTTTGGGATTTTTCACCAGTTGGCGCACGGCGAGAAACTCAAGGATGCGCTCCTTGATCTTCTCCAAGCCGTAGTGGTCCTTGTTCAGAACCTTCTCCGCATGATCAATGTTGCGGATTTCCTTTGACTTCTTCTTCCACGGCACGGCCAGCAGCCAGTCGAGATAGTTGCGGGAGACGGTGGACTCTGCCGACATAGGCGGCATCGCCTCCAGCTTCCTCAGCTCTTGCATGGATTTCTCCAGGACGTCCTTTGGCATGCCCGCCGCTTCAATCTTCTTCTTCAGGTCGTCGAATTCTGACTTCTCGTTGCGGCCCAACTCCTTCTGGATGGCCTTGATCTTCTCGTTGAGGTAATACTCCTTCTGCGCGCGCTCCATCTGCCGCTTCACGCGCGACTGGATGGTGCGATCCATGTTCAGCTTCTCGATCTCAATGTCCAGCACGTCGGCGATGCGGGAGAGCCGCACCTCTGGATCGAAGATGTCCAGCAATTCCTGCTTCTCGTCGATGGTGAGCTGCAGGTTGGCGGCAATGGTGTCAGACAGCTTGGCCGGCTCGTCCATGCGCACGGCGGCGATCATCGTCTCGTAGTTCAGCGACTGCTGCAGCTTCACATACTGCTCGAAAAGAGAAGTGACGCGCTGCATCAACTGCTCAATGCCCTGCGACAGCTCAAGCGTCGTCTTGCCGGTGCGCACGGTGGCGACAAAAAAACCATCCTCATCGTGGATCTCTGTCACGCGACCGCGCTCCACGCCCTCCACCAGCACCTTGATGTTGCCGTCCGGCATCTTCACACTCTGCACGATATTGCCGATGGTTCCGGTGAGAAAGATATCGTCCGGTCGCGGCTCGTCGATGGAGGCGTCATGCTGGGTGGCGAGAAAAATCTTGCGGTCGCCGGTGAGCGCCTCTTCCAGGGCGCGCACGCTCGACTCGCGGCCAACCACGAACGGCGTCATCATGTACGGGAAGATGACCATGTCCCGGATGGGCATCATGGGAAGTTTGCGCAGCTCACCTGTTTCCTTGACCTGTGCATTCTTCGGATGCGTTGAATTCGCCATGTTTCCCCCTGAGAATCGTTCGCTAAAAGACGATTGTAAAGCGAATGCCACTGCAGATACAGCACTTGGATGTGGATTGCTTTCACGTGCCCAAAGAGACAACGAAGTCGCTGCGCACGCGCGAATTAAAGCGCAACGGAGCGGCTAAGCCGCCCCGTTCGCATCTTCGTTATTCCACAGAGATTATCCGGCCTTCTCCAGCAGCACGGAATGGGAAAGATCGCGCTTCTCGACCATCTCCTGAGTGACGTCGAGTTCCTTGATCTTCTTGTTGCCGGGGAGGTGGTACATCAGGTCCAGCATCAACTCCTCGAGGATCATGCGCAGGCCGCGCGCTCCCACCTTGCGGTTGATGGCCTCCTTCGCAACAGCCCTCGCTGCCTCGTCGGTGAAGCGCATCTTCACGCCTTCGAACTCGAACAGCTTCTGGTACTGCTTCAGGATGGCATTGCGCGGCTTGGTGAGGATCTCGATCAGCGCAGCCTCGTCCAGCTCATCCAGAATGCCGAGAACCGGGAGGCGGCCAACGAACTCTGGAATCAGGCCGTATTTGATCAGATCCTGCGGTTCGGCCTGGCGCAGCATCTCAATGTCGCGCTGGGCGCGGATGGGAACTGCTCCTGCCACCTCTGGCGCAGAAGGCTCGCCGGAGGTCTTGAAGCCCAGCGCCTTCTTGCCGATGCGGCGGCCGACAACGCGCTCCAGACCGACAAACGCTCCCCCGCAAATGAAGAGGATATTTGTTGTGTCGACGGCGGTGAACTCCTGGTGCGGGTGTTTGCGGCCACCCTGCGGCGGAACATTGGCGACCGTGCCTTCCAGTATCTTCAGCAGCGCCTGCTGCACGCCTTCGCCTGAGACATCGCGGGTGATGGAGGGGTTCTCGTCCTTGCGGCCGATCTTGTCGATTTCATCGATGTAAATGATGCCGGTCTGAGCGCGGGCCACATCGCCATCGGCAGCCTGCAGCAGCTTCAGGATAATGTTTTCCACGTCCTCGCCCACATAGCCGGCCTCGGTCAGCGTGGTGGCATCGACAATCGCGAAGGGCACATCGAGCATCTTCGCCAATGTGTGCGCGAGCAGCGTCTTGCCAGATCCAGTGGGGCCGACGAGAAGAATGTTGGACTTGGACAGCTCCACATCGTTGCCGCGCGTGCGGTTCATCTGGACACGCTTGTAGTGGTTGTAAACGGCGACGGCGAGCTTCTTCTTGGTCTGCTCCTGGCCGATGACGTACTCGTCGAGGAAGGCTTTCACCTCATGCGGCTTGGGCAAATGGGCTGGAGCTGCCCCTGGAGTGACTTCGGTGCGGTCGTCCTCGAGGATCGAGTTGCAGACCGCGACGCACTCGTCGCAGATATAGGCCCGTGGGTAATCCGATGGCGAGGAAATCAGTTTGGCCACGGAGTCCTGAGACTTGTGGCAGAAAGAACAGCGGAGAGAATCGTCTGCGCCCCTGGTTGTTTTCATCTTCTGGTTGCTGCTCCTTGGCCGGATGGGCCGCGTCCTGGGCGAATTGCGTCACAGGCCACCTTACGACGACCGAGCGACTCAATGCACAAATTTTACACCCGCTCTGACCGAATTGGCGCAAGCGCCGGAACGAACGTGCCTGTGCATTTTGTGGCCGCAACTGAAGTTCTTTGCAGAATGCCGCTACGATCATCCCAGACTCAACAAAACAAAACGGCAGGGCCTAAACCCCACCGTTGTTCGATGCGAAACAGTGTCGCTTCGCCTTAAATTCTCGGCTTGTCGATGATGTCGTCGATAATGCCGTATTCCTTGGCCTGCGGCGCGTTCATGATGAAGTCGCGCTCCACGTCTCGCTCGATGCGCTCCAACGACTGCCCGGTATTCTGGCTCATCAGCTTGTTGGTGATCTCGCGGATGCGGAGGATTTCGCGCGCGTGGATGTCGATATCCGTCGCCTGACCGCTGAGGCCGCCCATCGAGGGCTGGTGGATGAGGATGCGCGAGTTTGGAAGGGCAAACCGCTTGCCCTTCTTCCCCGCCATCAGCAGGAACGCTCCCATGCTGGCCGCCTGGCCGATGCAGAAGGTGACCACATCGTTCTTGACGTACTGCATGGTGTCGTAAATTGCCAGGCCGGCCGTGATGGAGCCGCCGGGCGAGTTGATGTAGAGCTGGATATCCTTGTCAGGGTCCTCGCTGGTGAGGAAAAGGATTTGCGCGATGATGACGTTCGCAATATTGTCATCGATCGGCGTTCCCAGGAAAATGATGTTGTCGCGGAGCAGACGCGAGTAAATATCGTAGGCGCGCTCGCCACGACTCGTCTGCTCAATCACCATCGGTACTAGACCCATGCTCTTGTTCCTCTTGAACGGTTGGTGAAAATCTGGAACTTCCTTGCTAGCTGGCGAGCTTCTCATACAGCAGGTTGCCCGTCTTTTCGCGGCGCAATTGCTCACGGATTCTATTGTCGCCGCCTTCCTGGGTCAAGCGCGCCTTCAGAGCGTCAAACGGCTCGCGCGTCTGCAAGGAAATAATCATCAGTTCGCGGTCCACATCCTCGTCGGAGACCTCAACGCCCTCGGCGTCAGCGATCTTGTCGAGGATCAGTGATGCCTTCACCTCATTCAGGGCTGTGTCGCGCTGCGCTGCACGGAGACGCTCGAAGTCCAGCTTTCGCATGTCCTCCGCCCGCATCCCCTGCTGGGCGAGGGCGCGCAGGCCGCGGTCGAGACGCGCATCGATCTGCTGCTGCACCAGGGACTCCGGCACGGCGAACTGGAACTTCGCGATCATCTCCTCCACCAGCTTGTCCTTGGCCGCGTTCTCCAACTGCTGCCGCTTGTTGCCCTCGGCATGCTCACGCAGCTTGGCGGAGAAATCCTCGAAGCTCTCGTACTCTCCAAGCTCCTTGGCGAAATCGTCATTCATCTCCGGCAGGTTCTTCTTCTTGATTCCCTTTACCGTCACGTCGTAGGAGACAGTCTTGCCCGCAAGGTTGCGCTCGCCGAAGTCCTCCGGGTAAGCAACCTCGAACTGCAACTCCTGCCCTGGCTTTGCTCCGCGCAGAGCCGCATTGAAAGCGTCCAGCGTATTCTTCCCGCCAACCTCTATCTGGACGTTCTCGCCGGAGATGGGCTGCGGCACAGCCTCTGCTCCCTCTGGCGTCTGCACGTTGCCCTTGAACTCGACGTCTGCAAAGTCGCCATCCACAAGAGCCCGATCTTCCTCCACCGTTTCCATTGTGGAGCGGGAGTCGCGGATACGCTCGATCTCGGCATCGAACTCCTCAGTGGTCAGAGCGATGTCTGGGCGAGGCACACGGACGGAATCGTAGCCTTGGATATCGAAGGCCGGGACCACCTCAAACGCAGCCTTGAAGCGCAACGGCTGGCCATCGAAAAGCTGCAAATCCACCACCTGCGGCTGCGAAACGGGCTTCAGTTCCTGGCTGGCAATGGCCTCCCGGAACCGGTCCGGAACCAGACTCTCCAGCACGTCCTGCCGAATCTCCTGCGCGAATTTCGAGCGGATCAGCGATTCTGGGACCTTCCCGGCACGGAAGCCGGGAATACGGGCCTGCTTCCGGTAGCGCTGAAGCACGTTGCGAAAGGCCTTGGCGACCTCTTCGGCTGGTGCCTCCACCTCGATCTCGCGGACGCACTCGGGATTCAGCGACGGACCATGGTTATGGCCAACATTGTGCAAACCGGGCTCATGGTGATCGTGGCCCTCATGCGAATGGCCTTCGTGACCGCCAGTCTCCTGAAGCTCGTTGTGTGCGGTCTGCGTCTCGGTAGTCTCTTCGTGGGGTGCTTTTTCGATTGCGGTGTCTGTCATTTCGGGGGGTGTCAACTATGCCTTCCGGATGGGTTGGGTCGCGCGCATCATGCGGTCGCCCTGGTGGAACTTGCTCGCTGCGGCGCTGAAGGGTGCCGCAGCGCCGCTTTGGATACTCTTCGCTATGGTACGGGCCTTCGATGGGAGGGTCAAACCTGACGCTCCGCAGCCAATTACTGCGCGGAGTTGGTCGTCTGCCCCGGAATCAAGGGATGGCTATCGGGCTTCTGGTCTCCAGATGGGTGAATGGAAAACAGCTCCAGCCGCACCTTCCAGGTGACTGATTTACCTGGATCGAGCGTCACCATGCCTGCGTTCTGCCCGTGCCACTCCTTGCCAAATGGATCTGCGTAGTTGAATTGCGGCTCAATCGCCACAAACTTCTTGTCCAGCGGAGAATAAACCTGGATCGACCGTATTTGCGTGCTCAGAGCCATCACGCGGAGACCGAAGTTGGAAGCAGGATCGCGCAGTTCGACCACAGGCCCGTCGTCCAGCAAACCAGACTTTAAATCCACGTAGTCGTCGTCGAGGTAGGTCTTCCCCAGGGCGCGACCGCCGCGCATGATGAAGTCATAGGGCGTTCCGTCCACGGGAAGCAGCCGCCCGGTGGGAAACACTTCCTTGTAGTTGTTGACCTCCACGCGCGTGGAGGACGGGATGCGCAGCATCGCCTGAGCCCTCTGGCCGCTCGGGATGGCGAAGTAGGGATGCCATCCGATGGCCATCGGCTCCGGCTTGTCGCCCACGTTCTTCGCGGTCACGATGCAATCAAAGGCCCTGCCGCTCAAAACAATGGTGATAGCAACCTGCGTTTGCGAAGGCCAGTGGCCGCCGAAGTCCCCGGCATCGTAGAGCGCGGTCGCCACGCCGCCATCGGGCATGGTGTTGGTCTCCACTGAGTCCATCGCTTTATCCAGCATCAGGCCGTGCATCGCCACCGGCTCCAGCCCAGGCGTATTTGGATTCTCGTTCGCCGGGAGCGTCAGCGGATGCCCGTCCCACTCCGTGGTAATGGTCTGAGTCTGCGGGTTGAACTTGCCGCGCACACGGTTGGGGTACGGCAGCAGGAAAGCTCCTCCCATGCGGAAGGACATATCGCCATGCTTGTCCGGCCCGGTGCCGGTCAACTGCTGGGCGGCCTGCTCCAGCGTTGGCGAGGCCAACAGTTCGGTCTTCCCAAGTCCCGGAATGAAGGCCGTGATCTGAAAAACATTCATCCCGCGGCCAGGCAGCAGCGTCGCCGAAATAAACTCCGGCAGAGCTCCGTTTTCGCTTTGCAGGCGCGAGAGGACGATGGGTTCTTTGCCGCCAATCAGCATACGCGGTGTCTCCTTAACGGCGGAACGCGAAGGTGCCTGCCTCTGCTTGCACCCCAGCCCCAGCAAAAGGGCTGCGACCGATACGCACACAGCAGCCAGCCAGGGCGGGAAGAGCCCGCGCGCCTTGTGTTGTCTGGATTCTGTGGAACAGGGTTGGTTCTGATGCTTATCCAAGCATGATCCTCATTCGAAACCGGGGGCCAGGCCTGCGGGGACTGGGTGGTGGGTGTTCGGAGGGAATTCTCTTCGCTGGCACGATCCGCTAAGCGTAGTTTACTTGATGCACCGCAAGGAGAAGCAGCAGTTCGACTGCTTGCGCCAGATAAAATCTGTTGAGTGAATAAAGCGTCCCTACCAGCAATCAAAGCAACCAGCCGCGCGACGAAAAAGTCCACTGCCCAAAAGACCGCGCGACCCGTTCGACCAGCTCCCGCCGAACTCACCGTTCTGCAGGATCTGAGCCAACGCATCGTTGGATGCGTTCTTTGCCCTCGCCTGAGATCCTATGGCGAAATGTTGGCTGTGAATAAACGCGCGTCCTATCGCGACCAGGAGTACTGGTCCAAGCCGGTGCCCGGCTTTGGCGATGAGCGGGCCCGCGTGCTCATTCTTGGCCTTGCCCCGGGAGCGCACGGCGCCAATCGCACCGGCCGCCCTTTCACCGGCGACGGCTCCGGCGACTTCATGTACCCGGTGCTGCATGAGCTTGGGTTCGCGAGCCGCGACCGGGCCATTTCCCGCGAGGACGGCCTGCGCCTCAAAGACGCCTGGATATGCTCCGTGGTGCGCTGTGCGCCGCCAGGGGACAAGCCTGCGCCGCAGGAGATCCGCAACTGCGCGGCCCACCTCTCGGACGAGTTGAACGGCCTGCGGCGGCTGCGCGTGGTCGTATGCCTTGGCAAGATCGCTTTCGACGGGTATCTGGCCCATCTGGTCGCGGACGGAACCATCGCCCGCAGGTCGGCCTACAGCTTCGCCCACGGAGCGGAATACGGTCTCCCCAACGGCCTGCGCCTGCTGGCCAGCTACCACCCTTCCCTGCGCAACACCAATACAGGTCGGCTGAACAAGGCGATGTTTGCCCGCGTTTTTGTGCGCGCAAGGGAAATTGCGGGTTTGTGAGCTGCTGCTCGGTTGCGGTATCGTCGTGAGCCCGTTCCCTGCGCTCAAGCCAGGCTCCGCGCATGAACCTGCGGTTGTTCCTTGCCCACCTCACCCGTCATGCGCCACCGTCAGAACCTGTTCTTCTCGATGAAGGGGTTGAGCGCAGCGAAGGCAGGGCTGACCACAAGCACCACAAACGCCATCGCAATCAGGAAATCGTGCATCAGTCGCCCCTTTCCTGAAGAGTATCCAAGCCGGAGGCGCGCTCGCCACACTTCTTCTCGCTCGCGACATTGGTTCGATATTGGCTTTCCAGGTTCGCTTCGGCATCACTCCGAGAGCGGCAGTGCCACTGGGTTGCGCCCGCGTCCGGGCTCTCCGGCCAGGCCAACCCTTCCAGCATCGCGGGAATCCCAACCAGTGTGACGAGCTTGATGTTCGTCTACAGAGGAAGAAGAGGTGTTTCAATGTGCGCAGGCAAATACTGGATTGCTTTTGGTGTAGGTGTCACCGCGGGCGCGATCATCGCCCTGCTCTATGCTCCGCAGGCGGGCGAGGCCACGCGCGGACAGATCAAGAAAGCCGTCGATGACACTGGCCACTGCATTGAGGACGCCAGTACCTACATCAAGGATAGCGCCGAGAAGTTCACCAGCAAGGCTGAGGATGTCCTGCGCTCCACGCGCGGATCAGTGAATGACCTTGTCGACAGTGTGGTGCAGCAAGCCAGCGGCGTGGTGCAAACAGCTTCAAAACTCGTCTAACTACAGAAGTCTCTGAATGCGGTGTATTGCAGGTCTCAAAAACAAGACCT
>JAJZHR010000069.1 GCA_021810815.1 Acidobacteriota bacterium
AAGCTGGTAAGTGGCGTCGCCGAGCTGCTCTGCAACGGACAGCACAGGGGCGGCCTTGCCCCGGTTTTCGACGCAGGTGTCGCCGTTGCGGCTGATGCGCAGCCGGAGATCCAGCGCCGGGCTGGGTCTGACAATCTGGAAGCGGAGATCCGGGGTGAGGATAGCATCGTTTGCCATAGCCGCCATGGTCACCTCCACGGCTCCCTTATCCAGAGCCAGCATCAGCGGCGCGCTGGCGGCGGCACCGCTGGCGGAGAGGTGGAGGTTGCTGGTGGAGCATAAGCTGACCGTGCCGCCACGGGCCAGGGAGATGCTCACTGGAGCGCTTCCGGCGGTGATTCCGGAGCCGCTGGTCAGCAGCGTCTGGCCGTTCGCGATCGACACGCCGGAGAAGGATGCCGCTTGCTGCGGGCCAGCGCCGGAGGCTGGGGGCAGGACACGGCCAATCGGCTGCTGGGCCGCCGCATTTGGCAGCGACAGCAGCGCCGGCCCGATGCAGAGCGCCAGGGCGAGGAAGAGTGCAGGTGACCGATTCTCCAGGAAAGTGCTCTGTTGCAAGCGGTTTCTCCACATTCTGCGTTGCAGTTGAGCTTTAGAGATTCAGGAAGTTCTGGATCAGCTTCTTGCCGTCCGCAGTCAGCACGCTTTCCGGATGGAACTGAACGCCCTCGATGGGCAGGCTGCGGTGGCGGAGGGCCATGATGGTGCCGCCATCGGCCGCGCTTACGCGGGCAGAGACTTCCAGCTCTGCGGGTAGGCCCTCTTCCGAGACGATGAGCGAATGGTAGCGGGTGCAGGTCATGGGTGTTTCAATGCCGCTGAAGATGGTTCTGCCATCATGCTCCACCTGGCTGGTCTTGCCGTGCATCAGGCGCTCGGCGCGGACGACGTTGCCGCCGAACGCTGCGCCGATGGACTGATGACCGAGGCACACGCCAAGGATGGGCACGCGCCGCGTTCCTTGTCCCCTATTGGGCTGCGCCATTCGCTCGGCGAAGTGCTGGATGAGGGCGATGCTGATGCCGGCATCCTGCGGAGTGCATGGGCCCGGGGAGATGACGATGCGGTCGGGCCGCATGGCCTCCACCTCGGCGGGCGTCAGCTCGTCGTTGCGGCGGATCACCATCTCCGCGCCAAGCTCGCCCATGTACTGCACGAGGTTGTATGTGAAGGAGTCGTAATTGTCGAGAACGAAAACCATGCTGCTACCAGCATAGACGGTTCAGGGCTGCGGAGCGATTTGCGGAGGTTCGAGCCGTCCGCTTTGGCGCGATTCGCTTTTTCTTTGCCCATTGCGAAACTTGGTGCTAGAATCCCGTTTTGAACTTCCAATCATCCCACCTGCAACCGCAGCATTTTAGAACCGAAGAGGAGACACGCCCGTGGCAGAGGACGCAAACCGCGCAAAAGCAGTAGAGCTCGCGCTCTCGCAGATTGAGAAGCAGTTCGGCAAAGGCTCCATCATGCGTCTTGGCTCGAAGGAGGCCATCGTCCCGATTTCGGTGATTCCGACGGGGTCGATCTCGTTCGACGCAGCTCTGGGCGTAGGCGGAGTGCCGCGCGGACGCGTGATTGAGATTTTCGGGCCGGAAAGCTCGGGCAAGACGACCATCACGCTACAGATCATCGCCGAGGCCCAGAAGCTGGGTGGTCTGGCGGCGTTTGTGGACGCAGAGCACGCGCTCGACCCGGCCTATGCGCGCAAGCTGGGCGTGGACATCGACAACCTGCTGATTTCACAGCCGGACTACGGCGAGCAGGCGCTGGAAATCACCGAGGCGCTGGTGCGGTCGGGAGCCATCGATGTGCTGGTGGTGGACTCGGTGGCGGCGCTGGTTCCGAAGGCGGAGCTGGACGGTGAAATGGGCGACTCCCACATGGGCCTGCAGGCGCGGCTGATGTCGCAGGCGCTGCGCAAGCTGACGGGAACTGTCTCGAAATCGCGCACAAGCTTGATTTTCATCAACCAGATACGAGAGAAGATTGGCGTGATGTTCGGCAACCCGGAGACGACCACCGGCGGCCGCGCGCTGAAGTTCTATTCCTCTGTGCGCATTGATATTCGCCGCATTGGAGCGGTGAAGGAAGGCGATGTCGTCGTCGGCTCGCGGACCAAGATCAAGATTGTGAAGAACAAGGTAGCCGCGCCCTTCCGTGAGGCGGAGTTCGACATCCTGTACGGCGAGGGAATTTCGCGCGAAGGAGATGTGCTGGATCTGGCCGTGCTGCACAACGTGGTGGAGAAGTCCGGCGCCTGGTACAGCTACTCCGGCGAGCGCATCGGGCAGGGACGCGAAAACGTGCGGACGTATCTGAAAGAGAATCGCGACACGTTTGAGCGGATCAACGTCGATCTGCGCAAGAAGCTGGGCATCACGGCGTCTGGCGCTCCGATTCCTGAGGTTCCTGCGAACGGCGTGGCTGCGGCTGCGGATGTGGTGAAGGCAAAGAGGTAGTTTTCGAGCCATTTTCAAGTCAGAGGAGCCCCATGTCCCGGAAGCGAGACATGGGGCTCCTTGTTTCAGGCTTGGATTTACTCGGCGGGCAGTGGCGGCAGGTCCGCGTTGTCGGCGGGCATGGGCGGGGGAATCAGGAGTCCTTCTGGGCCGAGCGCGCCGGGGCTTGGTGGACGGCCTGGCTGCGGAGGCATCTTAGGCATCATTCTTGGGCGATGCGAGCGCTCCTCAGCCTGGAGCTTGGTCCACTGTTCCGGCGTGAGCACGGAGCGAATGCCAAGCAGCATTTTCGCGTTCGTCTTCTCCAGTTCCGCGCGGGCCTGGGCGACGCGGTCGATCTGGGCCAGCACCTTGGCGGTGTCCGGTGGATTTGCGTCCAGCATCGGTTCCAGCAGAACATTCTGCTTTTCAACGTTCGCCTTCAGGTCGATGAGCTGGAGGCGCGCCTGCTGGAAGACATCGTTCATCCGCTTCTGCTGGTCTGCGCTGAGCGAGAGCGCCTGGACCATATCGGGGTTCCTCCACCAGGTTCCCGCAGGCGCGATGCGGCGAGACGCGGCCATGTCGTTCGGCCCCATCATCCTGTGTTCGAAGTTCTCCCGCATCATGCCTCTTGCTCGTGGCAGATTTCCTGGCGGCAACTTCGCGTCGGGGGATGTGGAGGTCGACGGCGGCGGTGCCGGGCTTTGCGAAGGCGTGGGCTGCTGGGCGAAGGCCATGCTGCCAGAGAGAAGCGTGGCGAGCAGGAGATGCGACTTGGAAATCATGGTTGTCCTCATTCGGATTACTTCCTTTGAGCGGTTAGGGATTGGGAGCCGGAGCCATGGGCGTACACGGAACTGTGGGTGGGGTCTGCAAGCGGCTGCATGGGCGATGGAACGGAAGCCGCAATGTCCTGATCGACCTCGCTGAGGAGGGCATCGTCGGATTCCGCTGTGAAAGGTTGGGGCGACTGTTCGCTGGTGGAGGTGGATTGCGGAGCAGACGCGGAAGCAATGCGCCGCTCATGCACAACGCCTGGAAGCAGCAGGACGAGCAGCGCCATGGCTGCCAGAGCAAACCACGCCGGGCGCAGCGATGGATCGTAGGACGCTCGGGCTGCGGGCTGCGGCCGCGCATATTCCCGCTCCGCAAAGGCTGACGCAGCCGTGCTGAAGAGAGCAAGCGGCTGGCGAAGAGCATCGAGTTCGGTCGAGCAGGCAGGGCAAGCGCAAAGATGGTCCTGCGAAGCTGCGTTCGCGGCGGCGTCGGATGCGTCGCCGACAAGAACGGCTGCTAGCTCGTCATGGGTGAGGTGGGGTGTCATTTGGACTCCTTCTGCCCGGACGGGGTTTTCTCTGTGGACTGGGATCTCTGCCCGGCACGTACTTTGACGGGTGCGGCCTGACTGGCGCGGCCCATTTCTGCGCGGACGACGGCGAGGGCGCGGTACAGGTGGCTCTTGACTGTGCTGACCGGCATCCCGGTGGCGGTGGCGATCTCCGGCAGCTCCAGCTCTTCGACAAAGCGGAGGAGGAAGACCGAGCGCTGGCGGCTGGAAAGCCGCGCGACGGTGCTCCATACCTGCGCCACTTGTTCGCGGGCGATGAGGAGCGACTCGGCGGAGCTGCCGGGCAGCGAGAGGTGCGCGGAGATGTCGTCTGGCTGGACGGCATCCAGAGCGGCCCGCTTCCAGAATTTGAAGCGTTCGGTGCGGGTGTGGTCGCGCAGCAGGTTCACCGCGATGCGCATCAGCCAGGTGCGGAGGGAGCACTCCCCGCGAAAGCGGTCGCGCTGATTGTAGGCGCGCAGGAAGGTGTCCTGCGTCAGGGACTCGGCCGCATCGCTATCCCGCAGGGAGACGAGCAGGAAGCGGAAGACGAGCGGCCGGTAAGCGGCGATCACGTCCTCAAGGTCGTCGAGGGTCGCGGTGGCGCGCGAGCTAGCTCCGGTGGACGCGATGGCAAATTCTTCCGAGGTGAGGGTCTGTTGGATCATGCGAGGCTGCGCCTGTCTCTCTCTGCGGTGCAGGCCGCTGGATTGGCCTGCACCGCTACAGACGGCGGCTCCCGCGCAAAGGACTACATATTCCGAGAAAATAGCAGCAATTCGGGCTGCGCGGGGAATGGGCTGCTCCCGGGCTAGTCGGGATGACGTGGATGCTTTGGTCTGCGGCTTTCAGGGAGACATCGGTTTGGCTGGAAAATTTGTTCTCCCGGCCTGTGTCCGCTCCCGATCCTGACGAATCAATTTGCGGCCTTGGCTGCGGGGCCGTATGCTGCTGATTGTCGTGAATACTGTCAAAGCCATCTATCCCGGATCGTTCGACCCCCTGACCAACGGGCACCTCGACCTGATCGCGCGCTGCGCGAAGATCGTGGACCAACTGGTCGTCGGCGTGCTCAGCAACTCGCAGAAGCATCCGCTGTTCAGCGTGCCGGAGCGCGTGGAGATGATTCAGGAGGCGACCCGCGACATCGGCAATGTGTCCGTGACGACGTTCGCAGGGCTGCTGGTGGACTTTGCGCAGAGGGAGCGCGCACAGGCCGTGCTGCGCGGCATTCGCGCCATCAGCGACTACGAGTACGAAGTCCAGATGGCGATGATGAACCGCCGCCTGGCGCCGGGGCTTGAAACCATCTTCATGATGCCGCACGAGAAGTACAGCTACGTCAGCTCGCGGCTGGTGAAGGAGGTCTTCCGGCTGGGCGGAGCTGTGGACGGCCTGGTGCCGGAGCTGGTGCTGGAGCGGCTGCGGGCAAGGGTCGAGCCAGAGCGGTACTGAGTGCTGCGCGTAGGGCGGGGAGCGCCTGCCGCGCAAAGGGCCAAGTCGTAACGCTAAAGTGCCCGTCTCCTGGCTAATGGTAAAAGCTGCCGCAACGTATTCTGGTTCTGGCGATTGCGCTGAATTCTTCTTTCAATTCCTCATTCAACTTCTCGCGAGAATTAATTTTCGGGCGAAAGCAGACCTTGGGCGTCTGTCTGGATAGAAGGAAATTATGGCGTCGATTGAGGGATGCAGCTTGGTCTTGTCTTCCATAGAGGGTGCGCGGTCGGAGATCGATCTTGCGGCTCTGGTGGAGACATATTCGCCAATCTTATTCCGAGTAGCGCACTCGATCTTGCGGAGTCCAGCGGAGGCCGAGGACGTTGTGCAGGATGTCTTTGTGCGCCTGCTTGAGCATCGTCGCACTCTGCCGCAAGTGCGTGACATGCGTGTGTGGCTGGTGCGGATTGCGTGGAATCTCGCTCTTGACCGCAGGCGGCGCATACGGCCGGAGCAACTGGACGAGATGTTCGCGGAGAGGCTGGTGGCCGGAAGCGTTCCGGCCGATGTGGCGCTCGATGAATCGCAGCATATGAAGACAGTTCTGCGCGAAATGGAGAGATTGCCGAAGGCGGAGCGCCATGTTCTTCTGCTTGCTGCAATCGAGGAGCTGGAGACGGCGGAGATGGCACAGGTTATGGAGAGAAGCGAATCTGCTATTCGATCATTGCTCTCTCGAGCTCGAGCACGGCTGCGCGAACGGCTCGACGAAAAACGGCTCGACGAAAGTAGAGGCGATCGATGAAGAATTCCGAGGAAGCAATTGAGAAGGTGCTGGCAGGTCTGCGAAGCGCCGATCCTCCAGCAGGAATGGAGCGCCGCATTGTCGAGGCGGTCTGGAAGGCGGAGCGGGATGCTGCATCGGAGCGGCCGGTCTCTGGCTGGGGTGGATTGAGAGCCGGTTTGATGGCCTCATGGTCTGGCGCTGAGGCAAAGAGACTCCTGGCGTTCGGGGCTGCTTTGGTAGCTGTCTTAGTCGTCGCCTTGGTGATGCCTGCGATCGATCGATTGGGACGGCACCCGGAGCAGCGGGCTGTACGTGGTGCCTCACAGTCCACGAGCGCTGCTGATGTCCAATCGCGCCAGGCGGCTGCAAAAGCAGTTGAGGGGAGAGCGCAGCCAGCGTTGCATGCTGCGATTCCGCCGCCGATGAGGAAGAAGCCACTGGTGCAAAAAGCAGCGGTTGCCCGGAACGGAAGTGGAGACTCTGCCCGTAGTGGAGACTCTATGCGTGATGGGGACTCTGTGGCAGTGCGTGAGATGCGTGCCGCCAGTCTTCCAGAGCCTCCGATGCCGTTGACGGAGCAGGAGAAGCTGCTGTTGCGGGTTGTGCACAGGAGCGATCCGGTGGAACTGGCGATGCTGAATCCAGAGATGGAGGCCAGGCGGGAAGCGGAAGGCGCAGTGGAGTTCCAGAAGTTTTTTGAGCCACCGGTGACGGAAGGCAGAGGTAAAGATTCGCTTGCTAAGAAAGCTAAAGATTCGCCTGCTAAGAGAGAAGGAGATGAAAGATGAAGTTCGCAAAGGGGATTCTGGCAGTGACACTGGCTCTCGTGGTCGTTGGGCAAAGCGCAGGCGCGCAGGTTGAGCCTGCTGCCGCGAAGGCAGCCCCGCAATCGGTTGAGACCTTGTATCTCACGAACGTTACCCAGTCGAATGACGCCGTCGATATCCTTACCGCATTGCGCAACCTGCTTGATCCACACGTGAAGATATACCTGGTGCAGTCGCGGAGCGCGATTGTGATGCGCGGCACGCCCGACCAGCTTGCGTTGGCGCAGAAGTTGATCAAGGATCTCGATCGACCCAAGAAGACCTATCGCCTGACCTATACGGCGACGGAAATGGACGGCGGCAAGCGCGTGGGCACGCAGCACTTTGCTCTCATCGTGGTCTCAGGGCAGAAGACGTCGCTGCGACAAGGAAGCAAGGTTCCGGTGGTGACTGGAACTTACAATCCGGGGAGTTCGACGGCGCAGACGCAGGTCACCTACCTCGACGTGGGGCTGAATATCGACGCGTCTCTGGATGAGTCTGCCAGCGGCGTGAGGCTTCGCACCAAGGTCGAGCAGTCCAGCATTGCGGAGGAGAAGTCCGGTTTGGGAACGCAGGACCCGGTGGTGCGGCAAACTGTTCTCGACGGCACATCGATCCTGACGGCAGGCAAGCCGCTGGTGCTGGGATCGCTGGATATTCCTGGCAGCACGCGGCATGAGGATATTGATGTGGTGATGGAGGTTGTTCGATAGCCTCAGCGGGAGCCCGAGCCCCATCCGGAAGATGAAATGCCGGCTCGGACTCCATGCTGGCTGAGCATCGCATTGCCGGGTTTTTGCTTCACGTTCGCGGGCAAATCTGACACACTATAGGTATGAGCACATCTGTCGTTACGCCCCCTTCCAGCCAGGCTGCTGCATCTACATCGAAGAAGACATTCGCCGACCGCATTGGACGCATTGAGGTTTCGGCGACCATGGCCATTACGGCCGAGTCCGCGCGGATGAAGGCGCAGGGCATTGATATGGTCGATTTTGGCGCCGGCGAGCCTCATTTCGCCACGCCGCGCCACATCAAGGACGCGGCCATCGATGCCATTGAGAAGAATTTCACGCGCTACACCAATGTGGCCGGCATTCCTGAGGTGCGCAAGGCCATCGTTGAGCGCCATGCGGCGGACTTTGGATCGAACTATACCCCCGAGGAGTGCGTGTTCACGACGGGCGGGAAGCTGGCGCTGTTCAACGCGATCCAGGTGCTGGTGGACCACGGCGATGAGGTGATTCTGCCGGTGCCCTACTGGGTGTCGTTCAAGGACATCATTCAGTACGCGGGCGGCAAGGTGGTGTATGTGCAGAGCCACGAGGCGGAGAACTTCCGCATCACGGCGAAGATGATCGAGGCTGCGATTACGCCGAAGACCAAGGCGATCATTCTGAACTCGCCGTCGAACCCCTCCGGTGCGGTGGTTTCTGCCGCGGATCTGGAGGCGATTGTGCGGCTGGCGCACGCCAAGGGCATCTACCTGTTGCTGGATGAGTGCTACGCGTACCTGCAATACACGGGCGAGGCGATCAGCGGCGGTTCGTTCACCGATTGCAAGGAGCACCTCGTTGTCCTCGGGTCGCTGTCGAAGACCTATGCCATGACGGGCTGGCGCGCCGGATTTGCCCTGGGGCCGAAGGCGGTGATCGCCAACATGAGCAAGCTGCAGAGCCAGAGTACTTCGTCCACGGCGGCGTTTGTGCAGAAGGCGTCGATCGCGGCGCTGACGAGTTCGCAGGAGTGCGTCGCGGAGATGCGCGCGGATTATCTGCGCCTGCGCGACCGCGTTCTGGAAGGGTTCAAGACCATTCCGGGCCTGACCTGCACGGTTCCCGAGGGGGCGTTCTACGTGTATCCGAACGTGTCCAGCTTCTTTGGCAAAGGCGGCGTGAAGAGCGCTGCCGACATTGCGACGGGCTTGCTGCAGCAGGCGCATGTTGTCGTGGTGCCGGGAGAGGCGTTTGGGACGCAGGACCACATTCGGCTGTCCTACGCCGTCTCGCACGATGCTGTGGATGAGGGCGTGCGGCGAATGAAGGACTACTTCGCCAAGCTGGGCTAAGGCCAACTGCAAGACCTTCCCTTGCGCTCCG
>JAJZHR010000070.1 GCA_021810815.1 Acidobacteriota bacterium
GGAGAGATCGCCACCGTCTTGTCGCCGGAGCCGGAGAACGCCTCTGCGTACTCTGCCGGCACTTCATCCGGGAACACCAGATGCGGCCGCTTCAGCGCTCCCCCGGAAGCGATCCCCGCAATGGTCCGCGCGATCTGCAGCGGCGTCACCGCAACCGCTCCCTGCCCAATCCCCACCGAGATCGTCTCTCCCGCGTACCACTTCTCGTGGTAATTCTTCAGCTTCCACTCCTCCGACGGCATGATGCCAGACGCCTCGTCCGGCAGATCGACGCCCGTCTTGTGGCCCAGGCCCAGCTCGCTCGCGTACTGCGCGATCTTTTCGATCCCCAGCTTGTTCGCCAGCGTGTAGTAGAAGGTGTCGCACGACCACGGGATGGCGTGCTCAATGTCCACCATGCCATGCGACTTGTCGCAGTGGTAGTAGTGGCCGTAGAAGCTCGCTCCACCAGGGCAATTGACGTGCATGTCCTGCGCCACGCCCTCCTGCAATCCGGCCACGGACATAATCAGCTTGAACGTGGACCCAGGAGCAAGCTGCGCCTGAATCGCCTTGTTCAGCAGCGGATGGTCGGGGTCGGCGAGAAGGCGGTTCCAGTCCTTGCTGCTGATGCGGACAGAGAACGCGTTCGGGTCGAACGTCGGCCGCGACACCATCGCCAGGATCTCGCCCGTGTGCGGATCCATCGCCACAATCGCTCCATTCTTGCCGTCCAGCGCCTGCTCCGCCGCCCTCTGGATGTCCAGGTCGATGGTCAGCTTCAGCGACTTGCCCGGTATGGCCGGCTCCTCGCCGAGCACGCCAATCTCCTTGCCGTGGCTGTTCACAATCACGTCGCGCGATCCATTCGTGCCGCGCAGAACGCTGTCGTACGCCAGCTCGATGCCGGACTTGCCCACCACATCGCCCGGCTCGTAGAAGGCATAGCGAGGATCGTTCAGCATCTGCTCGCTCACCTCGCCCACATACCCGATCATGTGCGCCGCGAACCCGTCGCGCGGATACAGCCGCCGCTGCTCCTCGATCGTCTCCAGCTCCGGCAGTTCGTTGCGGTGCGCCTCGATGAAGGCCTGCTCGTCCGGCGTGATGTCCAGCTTCAGCGGAATCGGCTGGTACTTCGGCGATGCCTGGTACTTCTTCAGAATCGCCTGTATCTGGTCCACGGGAATATGCGTGCCGCGCGCAATCAGCGGCAGATCCACAGACTCGTCCTTCACCTGCTCGCGCAGCAGATAGCAGCTCACCGAGGGATAGTTGTCCACCAGCAGGCGCCCTTCGCGATCCAGGATTTTGCCGCGCGGCGCAAGCACCGGCACCTTGCGAATCCGATTCTGCTCCGCCAGCGCCCGGTAGTTGCTGGCCCCAAGCACCTCCAGCCGCCACAGCCCCGATCCCAATACCAGCAGAACCGCGGCGACGACGTACTGCACCGCCGTCAGCTTGAACGCAGGCAGCTTTTCTCCCGCGCCAGCAGGACGCACAAAGGTGGGAGGATGTGAAATCACAGCTTAAAGTCTACTCCCGGCAGGCACTGCCCCGGCAACAGTCTGGAAGACGCGCCCAAACTGCTAGACTGTTCCTTTTGAGAGACTGCGCCGCGAGGCATCGCGCGCGGCCCAAAGGGAGCCGACCTTGGTTGAACTCGCGCCTTCGATTCTAGCCTCCGACTTCGCCCATCTCGCCGACGAGGTGCGGGCGGCTGAGCGCGGCGGCGGCACCGTCATCCATGTGGACGTGATGGACGGACACTTCGTCCCCAACATCACGCTCGGGCCGCCCATGGTGAAGTCCCTGCGCAAGGTCACCAGCCTTCCCCTCGACTGCCACCTCATGATCGAGAATCCAGACGACTTCATCCCCGCCTTCGCCGATGCCGGCGCGGACTGGATCAGCGTCCACTACGAAGCCTGTCGCCACCTGCACCGCACCCTGGAGTTGATCGCGCAGCATGACATGCGCCCGGCCGTGGTCATCAACCCGGCGACCCGCGTCAACTTCCTGGTCGAAATCCTGCCCATGGTCCACCACGTCCTGGTGATGAGCGTGAACCCAGGATTCGGCGGACAAAGCTTCATCCCCAACGCCCTGACGAAAATTCGACGCCTCGCCGAACTCCGCCAGGAGATGGGCCTCGGCTTTCGCATCGAAGTGGACGGCGGCGTCGCCAAAGACACCATCGCCAGAATCGTAGAAGCGGGAGCCGACCTGCTGGTGGCCGGCAGCGCCATCTTCGACAACGGCAACGCCGAGGAGAACGCCCGCGAACTCCTTGGCCTCGCACGCCAGGCCTCCGGCCTCAAAGCCTGACCCTCAAAGCATGACGCAGCAGGCCGATGTCCGGGCGGGCCTGCGTCCGGACATCGGCAATCCCTTCTGCCGTTGCGACGCTCTTTCCTTAGAAGTAGTACCCGATCTGGATGCCAATCGAGTTTTCTGACATGGACACCTTCACCGGTTGCAGGGGCAGCCCAAAAAGCGTGCCATCGGTGACCGTGTTCTGAAAGGTATGCATCACCGCCTCGGTCAGGCTCCAGCGCATGGGAAGTTTCTGGGTCGCTCCGGCAGTGACCGCGGTGGTCACAATCGCCGGCATAATCAGGTTGGCCTGTATATCAGCCGTCTTGATCGGGTTGGACCCATAGGCAAAGCCCGCCCGCAGTTGCAAATTCTTGCCCACGTCGTACTGCGTGCCTAGATTGCCGACCCATTCGTTCTGCCAATGCAAGGGCAACTGCACGGAACCGGTTCCCACCCAGGGGCCGTAAACCGTGAACTGGTTCATGGTCGCGTGCCAGTTGATCCACTGCCCTTCCACGCTGACCAGCCACCTGGACACGGGATGAAGCGCGGCGCCAAAGGCCACCTGCTGCGGATAATTCAGGCGCGCTCGATACGTCCCTTCGCCTCCCTGAACACCGACAGGCTGTATCCCCTGGGCTGTCATCGCGACCCCCGTGGGCACAAACTCCTCGCTCTCCTGCCAGAACAGATTGGTGAACTTCATCGTGGATTTGTAGGATGCGCCCAATGTGACGCTCTTGTTCACCTTGTACATCCCTCCCAGCGTGAACCCCACGCCATAGGCCCAGGTTGGACTGGTGAGGTTGAGGCCCTGGCCCCCGAAAGTCTGGTTGAAGGAAACCTGCTCGGCGGCGACGTCCAAAGCCACTCCAACGCTGAACTTGTCATCCAGTTTGAACGCCACCGTCGGCGCCATCTGCATGAAGTCGATGCTGCTGAAGGCCTGGATGGTCCCCAGCGGAGTATTGGGCTGAAGATAATTCACGCCAAGCCCGGAAGTGCCATAGATGCCGCCGCCAAAATAGAGGTTCGGGCGAAAGGCTGGCGCCGACCAGCCAAGGGCCGGAATGGCATAAACATTCGTGTGGCTCCCCACATCTCCAAATCCAAAGTTCGTGCGCCGCTCCGGATTGAATATCTCCCCTGAAAATGCCGTCTGCGCCGGGATCCAGGCCAGACCCGCTGGATTGTTGATGGCAATCATCGGATCGCAGGGAGCTGCCACCACCGCCCCTCCCATGCCCATCGAGCATTGGCCAACCCCGACCAATTGATAGCCATTCGTGGCCCACAACCTGGCCGGCCATCCACTCAGAGCCAAAACTGCAACCGCACATAGTAGAATTTTCCTGCCCGGCAGTTCATAGCGAGCCATCCCTATCCCCCTCATAGCTTCCCTTTCTGTATTGGCAATTTCCTGTCTGTAAACGCCAATATATGAAACGAAAAACGCAATCAATGAAACTCTGCGTTAAGCGTACGGGGGGTGCTCCGGAAAACCTGTGACCTCCATCACCTGCATGGGTGATCTTCATCACGAGACATTGGCGCTTGCGCTGCAACCTGCTGGACGGAGGCCTGCGCCGCCGCCACATGGCATGGCAGCAGCTCCATCACAGGGAGACGCTCGCGCCGTCGAAGACGCTTTTGCCGTTGGACGCAAGCCTGCAGCAATGCAGGCTCGCATCCTCTGACGGACAGCCGTACCTGGAGCAGTTCTTTATTGCAGGATCGCAACGCCGCCCAGGGAGTCGCTGATCCTCTGCTTCCACTCCGCAGGCCCCGTCTGGTGGACGCTGGTGCCTTTGCTGTCCACCGCCACCGTCACGGGCATGTCCTTCACGTCGAACTCGTAGATGGCCTCCATCCCGAGGTCGGCGAACGCCACCACGCGCGACGACTTGATCGCCTTCGACACCAGGTACGCCGCTCCGCCCACCGCCATCAGGTAGACGGCCTGGTTGTCGCGGATGGCCTCAATGGCCGCGGCACCGCGCTCCGCCTTGCCCACCATGCCCAGCAGCCCGGTCTGCTCCAGCATCTGCCGCGTGAACTTGTCCATGCGCGTCGCCGTGGTCGGCCCGCCGGTCCCACAGCCTCGTCCCGCACCGCATCCACTGGCCCAACGTAGTAGATGAACCGGTTGGTGAAGTCCACCGGCAGCTTCTCGCCGCGGTTCAGCATGTCCGTCATCCGCTTGTGCGCTGCGTCGCGGCCGGTCAGCAGCTTGCCGTTCAGCAGCACCACTTCGCCCGGCTTCCACGTCGCCACCTCGGCCCGCGTCACGGTGTTCAGGTCAACCCTCCGCGCGCTGGAAACGTCATAGGTCAGCTTCGGCCAGTCTTCCAGCGATGGCGGATCGAGAGCGACCGGGCCCGATCCATCCAGATGGAAGTGCGCATGGCGCGTCGCCGCGCAGTTCGGAATCATCGCCACCGGCAGGTTCGCCGCGTGCGTCGGATAGTCCAGGATCTTCACGTCCAGCACCGTCGTCAGGCCGCCCAGCCCCTGCGCTCCAATGCCAAGCTCATTCACGCGGCGATAGATCTCCACCCGCATCTCTTCCAGAAAGCTCGATGGCCCGCGCGCGATCAGCTCCTGCATGTCGATCGGCTCCATCAGCGCCTCTTTCGCCATCAGCATGGCCTTCTCCGCCGTGCCTCCGATGCCGATGCCCAGCATGCCCGGAGGGCACCACCCGGCGCCCATCGTCGGCACCGTCTTCAGCACCCAGTCGATCACCGAGTCCGACGGGTTCAGCATGGCGAACTTCGACTTCGCCTCCGAACCTCCACCCTTGGCCGCCACCGTCACATCCACATCTCCGCCGCGCACCAGTTGCACGTTCACGATGGCTGGCGTGTTGTCCTTGGTGTTCACGCGCTTGCCCGCCGGGTCCGCAAGGATGGATGCGCGCAGCTTGTTGTCCGGATAGTTGTACGCGCGGCGAACGCCCTCGTTCACCATCTCCTCCACCGTCATCAGGCTGCCGTCCGCTCCCGCCTCCCAGCGAGCCTCCATGCCCACCTTCAGAAAAACGGTCACGATGCCCGTGTCCTGGCAGATCGGCCGATGCCCCTCGGCGCACATGCGCGAGTTGATCAGGATTTGCGCCATCGCATCCTTTGCCGCGTGCGACTGCTCCAGCGCGTACTCGCGCGCAAGGTTCGTGATGTAGTCCACCGGATGGTAGTAGCTGATGTACTGCAGAGCGTCCGCAACGGACTGGATGAGATCGTCTTGCCGGATGATTGCCATGGGTGCGTCGGTCCTCGATCAATGCCTGCGAAGGATGGGTTGACTGCGACAAAAAGCCGCAACCCATAATTCTAGGCGGATCGACGCAAGGCTGTCATGCCGGATGCTGCGATACGACTGCGGGTCGGCTTCTCTCCGCACGAGCCGGCGCGCTCCCAACGGCAGACCACTCCTCGCCATAGGCTCTGCTGCTCCAGCCCCAGGCTCGTGGGCCGAGTCCGGCAATGGATGCTGCCTATGCCCCGGCAGTGATCGCAATGCTCGCCCCTGCGAGCCCCGCCCCGGAGGCCGACAGCCGCATCGTCCCCGCCTTCCCGTTCGATTGCAGCAGCACCAGCGCCAGCCCGTTGAAGACCTTCCGCTGGCTCCCCTGGTAGCTTTCGTGGCTGTCCGGCTGGCCGTTGTCCAGGCCCAGAATGCGCCCCGGACCGTCGATAGCGAAGGTGATCTGGTTGTCGGCGAACGGAACCATGCGGCCGTCCTTGTCCACCACCTCCACCGTCACGTGCGACACATCGCCCCAGTTGGTTCCGATGCGCTCGCGGTCCGCCGCGAGCCGGATCGCCGCAGCCTCTCCCGTGGTGCTCACCTCCACCGTCTTCATGGGCTTGCCGTCCTTCATGCCCACGGCCTTCAGAGTTCCGGGCTGGTAGGGAACGTCCCATGCCAGGTGCAGGTCGCCTGTGGTCTGCAACTCCTTCGCGCGCGGCGGATAGTTCCCGTAGTCGCCCTCCATGCCCGTCTGCGGAAACCAGTAGCCCTTGGTGCCAAGGCTCTTTCCGTTCAGGAACAGCTCCACCGTATCGCAATTGGTGTAGCAGGTGATGGTCACCACCTCGCCCTCCTTGCCCGCCCAGTTCCAGTGCGGAAACAGGTGCAGTACCGGCGTCTTCGTCCAGATGCTCTGGTAGAAGTAGTACGCGTCCTTCGGGAATCCGCACGTGTCCATCGCTCCCGACGAGGAAAGCTTCTCTGGCCACCTCGCCTCTCCCAGGTAGTCGATCCCGGTCCAGATGAAGTCGCCGCTCACATAGTCATAGGTCTGGATGAACTTCTGAAGCTCCTCCACCGCGATGCGGTTGTTCGACGCGCGCCCTGCGAAGCGCGAAGTCTCCGCGGCAGCTCCGTAGGCTCCGCGAGCGCCATGCATCGCGACGCTCTCCGTCCCAATAAAGCGCCGCTGCGGATAATCGTGGCGGTCGATGCTGTAGTACTTCTCCCGCCGGTCGCGCCAGCGGTCCACGTAGTTGTAGCCCACCACATCCAGCAGCGCCAGAAAATCCGCAGGCACCGCCTTCGGCTCGGAAGCAATGTGGTCGCAGGCCGCCGTCACAGGCCGCGTCGGATCCTCCGCGTGCAGCGTGTCGCGCAGTGCCCGCAGCGTCTCCGGTCCGAGCGGCGAAAGCTGGTCCGGAATCTCGTTCCCTGCGCTCCAGATCACAATCGACGGATGGTTGCGGTCGCGATGGATCATGTCCGTCAGGTCCCGCTGCGACCACTCGTCGAAATACTTGTGGTACCCGTACTGCGGCGTCTGGCCTTTCCACCCGCGCCACTCGTCGAACGCCTCGTCCATCACCAGCATGCCCATCGTGTCGCACAGGTCCAGGAACTCCGGCGCTGGCGGATTGTGGCTGCATCGGATCGCATTGCATCCCATGTCTTTCAGAAGCGCAATCCTCCGCTGCCACACGCGCTCCGGCACCGCGGCCCCCACCGAGCCTCCATCGCCATGTACGCAGACGCCGTTCAGCTTCACGCGCTCTCCGTTCAGCAGAAAGCCCTTGTCCACGTCAAAGCGCGCATCGCGAATCCCGAAGGGAGTGCTGTCGCTGTCCACCTCCGCTCCCTGGTGATGCAGCGTCTGCCGCGCCGCATACATCTGCGGCGTCGCCAGCGACCAGCGCTCCGGCTGCTCCACCACCAGCCTCTGCACGAACACATGCTCTGCGCCAGCGGGAATCTCCGCCTGCGCCGTGTCCGTCTGCGCCGCCTTGCCCGAGCCGTCCACCAGATCCGTCGTCAGCAAGCACGGCGCAGACTTGGCCAGATCATTGCGGACCCGCGTGGAAACCTCCACCACGGCGCGATCAGCCGCCACCTCCGGCGTGCGCACCATCGTCCCCCATTGCGCAATGCGCAGCGGATGCGTTGCCACCAGCCACGCGTGGCGATAAATGCCAGACCCCGAGTACCAGCGCGAGTTCGGCTGCAGCGAATTGTCCACCCGCACCGCGATCACGTTCTCCTCGCCGCCATAGCGGAGATAGGGCGTCAGATCGTAGGAGAAGCTGATGTACCCATACGGTCGCATCCCGAGCGAATGACCGTTGATCCACACCTCGCTGCGCTGATACACGCCGTCAAAGAGCACAGCCACGCGACGATCACGCGCAGCGCGCGGCAGATGGAAGCTCTTCCGGTACCACCCAACGCCCGTGGGCAAGTACCCTCCCGAACCGCCGCACGGCTCGTCCTTGCTGTACGGCCCCGCGATGCTCCAGTCATGCGGCAGATCGACCGTCGTCCAGCTTCCTCCCGCAGGATGCTCCGACTGCCCGTCCGCCACCTCCCCCCTCGAGAAGCTCCATCCCACGTCGAAGCTCGACTTCCTCTGCATCAACTCGCCCGCATCGCCGCTCCCATGCGCTGTGTGCCCGCTCGCGCGATCCATGTTGGGGCGTCCGTCCAGCCCCAGCGCGGAAGCTGCCCCCGTCATCGCCACCGTGCTCAGAAAGCTGCGTCGTGTCAGGCCGTCGGCCATAGGTCCATCCCCTGGGAGCAGATTTTTCAACGCCCCATCCTACAGACCCCCACCCAAGCGATCCACCGACTTTCGGAGGAGTTCTGCAGAATTGAATCTCCCGCCCCCGCCATTGCTTCTGTTGGCGCAAAAGAGGTTGAAACAGAATCCGCCCCAAAGAGAATTCGGGTGCCCCGAGTCTCGTTTTTTTTGAGATAGGGGTTCTCGATCAGCGATAGGTGCCCGTTACTGATCGCCCGCAATGCCTTCCCGCTAACAAAAGCGAAACCCCGCCACAAGCGGCGGGGTTCGCAATGCATCAGTCACGGGGAGGGCTTTTTGTTAGCTGGCGGGGCTTTGCACGGTGATTTGCAGCGTCAGAGGAACAGCCGTGGGCTGGCCGCTCACGGTGCCGGGCTGGAAGCGATACTGGCGCACTGCCGACAGAACGTCCTCGTCCAATGCCGGCTCCGTCGACTTCACAATCTTCAAGTCGCGCGGCATTCCGGCTTCATCGACCGTCATTTGAACCACAACAACGCGCTTTGCTC